>JBNGDZ010000084.1:0-12878 GCA_049975765.1 Armatimonadota bacterium | reverse complement strand
GTGGCCCTCCACGCGGGTAATGTGGTGGACATGGATGGTGGCGTCAGTCGTCATCGGCGCGGACCTCCTCCAGAGTCAACTCCGGCCAGTTGTTGTACACGCGCACCTTAGTGAGGATCTCCTCCTCGGAGAACTGGTGACGCTCCACCACCGCCCGGAGGATGGAGTGGGCCTGCTCCCGAGTGAGGGCCTTGAGCATAGCGCCCACGTTGGCGGCGTCCATCAGCCCCCGGCAGCCCTGGCACGAGTCCCCGTAGGCGGTGCAGATGGCGTCGCAGCCGCAACGGGTCACCGGTCCCAGGCAGACCTGGCCCCTCTCCAGCACGCACAGGTAGTCGTTACGCTTGCACTCCACGCACACCGGCTGGTTGGGCGGCTCATAGCGCTGGCCGGTCAGGATTCGCTTCACCACGGTCACGAACTCCGGCAGGCTGACGGGGCAGCCGAAGGCCTGGTAGTCCACGTCCACGACGGCGCTGATGGGCCGGGAGGGGATGGTGTCGAAGCCCGCGCCCTTGTCGCCGTACACCAGGTCGAGCATCTCCTCCATCGACCACTGGTTCTTGAGGTCATTGTGGCAGCCGCCGGAGGCGCAGCTCCCCAGCGTCACCAGGATGTCCGCCTGAGCGCGGATGCGCCTGATGCGCTCGATGTCCTCGTCGCGGGTGATGGAGCCCTCGCAGAAGGCGATGTCGTACTCGTTGCTGTCCTCGCTCATGGCCTCCCGCCAGGTCACCACATCCACGTGCTCCAGGATCTCCAGGAGGCGCTCCTCGAGCTGCAGCACGCTGAGCTGGCAGCCCTCACAGCAGGCGAAGTCGAAGAACGCCACCTGTGGCTTGTGACCGAAGCGCCTCATCACCGCATCCCGTGGCATCTCTACTCCCTCTCATCCTCGGGGGCCCAGACCTCTATGGCCTCGGTGCGGCCCAGAAGCTGGGTGTACTTGAAGACGGGTCCGTCCTGGCAGACGTAGAGGTCGTTGAGCTGGCAGTGCCCGCACTTGCCCATGCCGCACTTGAACCGGCGCTCAAGCGAGAAGAGGATGTGATCCTCGCTCATCTGCTTCTCCAGCAGCTCCATCGCGACGTAGCGGTACATCACGGGCGGGCCGACGACGGCGGCGATGGTGTTCTCGGGGTCGATCTCGACCTCATCGCGGAGCGGGACGGTCACCACGCCGGTCCGGCCTGTCCAGCCCTCATCAGGCTCGTCCACAGTGAAGTAGGTCTCGATGTCCTTCCTGGCCTCCCAGCGGGCCAGATCGTCGCGGAACAGCCGGTCGGCGGGCGTGCGGGCGCCGTAGACCAGCGTGGTGTGGCCGAAGTCGTCGCGCCGGTCCAGAATGTAGTTGATGAGTGAGCGCAGGGGCGCCAGACCGATACCTCCCGCGACGATGACGATGTCGCGGCCCTCCATCTCCTGGATCGGAAAGCCCGTGCCGTAGGGCCCGCGGATGCCCACGAAGTCCCCGGGGCGCAGGTCGTGCATGGCCTCGGAGAGATTCCCCACCGCCTGCACGCACAGCTCGAAGCTCTCCGTCTGCGTGGGCGAGGAGCAGAATGAGATGGGCGCCTCGCCGTAGCCGGGGAGGGAGATCTGCAGGAACTGCCCCGGCTCGAAGTGCAGCAGCTCCCCGCTGTGCAGGTGCATCCGCAGCAGCACCATCATCTCGGTGAGCTGCCACTTGCCCACGACGCGAGCGAACTCCGGTTGGTAGAAACGCGTGATGTCCTCGGTGACCTCGAGCCCTTCGGTTTTCTCCATGATCAGACCCTCTGGCGAGCGTCGGCGATAATGCGGTTGGTCACGTCAACGATGTTGATGTCGGCCGTGCAGGCTCGCGAGCAGCGCCCGCAGCCCGTGCAGTAGGCCCGGCCGAACTCACGGTAGAGGTACAGGAACTTGCGGTGCCAGCGGTGGCGTACCCGCTGCCAGCGCAGCCGGCGGAAGTTGTGCCCGCCGGCCACAAGGGCGAACTCCGCGAGCTGGCACGAGTCCCAGGTGCGCACCCGCTGGCCGGCGGTCAGCCCCAGGTCGAACTCGTCGTTGATGTCGAAGCAGAAGCAGGTGGGACAGGTGGTGTTGCAGGAGCCGCAGGAGTAGCAGCGCGAGGCGATATCGTGCCAGATCTCATCGAAGGTCGCGCTCTCCAGCATGTCCGCCAGCTCCGCGGGGGAGGCATCAAGCGCCGCGACCATCCGCGCCTCCTTGTCCTCGCGCCACTGCTGTGCCTGGCGCCGATCCTCGTCCGTGGCCTCGCCCACGTCAGCCACGCGCAGCATCCCCTCTCCGTCCGGGGTGAGCACCTCCACGAGGTAGCCGCGCTCAATGGGCGTGAGGAAGAGGTCGGCGCCGGCGCGAGAGTGGCAGCTCCCGACGGAGGCGCAGAAGCAGTACTCGTCAGGCATGCAGTCCACGCCGACGACCCTGGCGCGGGCGCGGTTGGCGGGCCAGCAGGCCTCGGCCGGGTCCTGAGCGTAGGCGTCGTCAAGCTGGTCGAGAGCCTGAAGGTCGCAGGGGTGCACGCCGACCAGCGTGAAGGGCTCCGCCTCCCGCACGGCGGTGATCTTTGGTGGCTCGGTGAGCTCGAACTCGAAGAGCACCTCGCGCGGCGGGAAGAAGGCCTTCTTGGGGGGGACGGTGGTCGCGGTGTACTGCAGCGTCAGGTCCTCAGCGCGCTCCAGCCAGTCGAAGCGGTGAAAGCCGGGATGCTTGACGCGCTCGCGAGGGCCCATCACCGGCCCCTCATCGAGGAGTCGCCCAAAGAACCCGTCAACGTGCTCGTGGGTCATGACCAGCTCGGTCGCCATGCTTCGGTACCTCCAGCGCCTGCGCGTCAGTCGGATGCTGCCCGCCGGTCACCTCTTGCCCCCCGGTGACCGGACGTGACTGGCGCACTCATCGATGCGTGCGCGCTATTACTGTGAGCCATGTCGGCAGGTCGCGCGCTGACAGACGGTGTCCCCGGGGAGTCGCTACCGACCTGGCGCATCTCCGTCGTCCTGCTCAAGCTCGTGGCGGAGCCGCAACAGCCGCCTGATGTGCCTGTGCTCCTCGGCGACGATCTCGTCGATCGTCTCCTGTTCGGACTCCCGGACGACCTCACGCAGCCCGGTGTAGAAGCCGATGGAGCGACGCTCCAGCTCCAGCGCCATGTCGATGGCCTCGAACTCATCTTCAATGGCCTCAGCCGCGCAGGTGGCGGCGTCCACGTCATCGAACACGCGCTCCCCCACGAAGGTGCGGACGTAGGCCAGGTTCTCGCCCGCGTAGCTCTCCGGAACCGTGTATTGATCGAGGTCGGCCTTCATCTGCGCGAACAGCTCGATGTGCCGCCGCTCCTGCTCGGCAGCGTACTCGAACACCTCCGCCACCTGTTCGCTGGCCCTGGCTATGCCGCAGGAGCGGTAGAAGGCCAGGCCCTGGCGCTCGATCTCGATGGCCATGTCCAGCACCTCAGCGGCCTGGAAGAGAGGGCGGTCCACAGTTACTCCTCCCGACAACGAACGGTGGTGTCAGAGCGAAGGGGCTGTCCTGGAGGGGGACATACCGCCCACGGTACTGCCGGCCCCGAGGCAACGCGCGAGACAGGCCCGGCCTCCGGGCTGGCGCAACAAGGTACGAACTGGCACTGCAGTCGATACACCGCCGGCACCTTCCCTCCGGGTGTCGTCACCACAGATCGACTGCTGCTCGGCTCCCCCCGCAGCATCGGCTGCGGCGCTATTCGTGAAAGAGTGCACATTCCCCTCCCGTGTCACGGATTCTTTTTCCCGGCCGGCAACGGGCAGGGCCTGAAGGGCCGTTGCCGGGGCCTCGCGAAGCCACCTCTGCGTGGACGAGGTGAAGGAGCGTCCTGTCACCATGACCGGCTCGTACGTGCTCATCCTCACCCTACAGCGGCCGGCCACAATCCGCGTGGGAGCGCTCGGGGAGGTCGTCTTCGAGGCCGGGGCCTACGCCTACGTGGGCTCGGCGATGGGTGGCCTTCAGGCGCGCATCGATCGGCACCTGCGCGGGCAGAAGCGCATGCACTGGCACATCGACTACCTGCTTGCGGATGCGCAGGTCATCGATGTGGTGCGCGTTGAGAGCCACGAGCGCCTGGAGTGTCGCATCGCCTCGGCGCTGGCGGCACAGTTGCGCGGCGTGCCCGGATTCGGCTGCTCGGACTGCGCCTGCGACAGCCACCTGTTCTTCGGCGAGAGTCCGGCGTCGCTTCGCGAGCGGATCGCGGCGGCGGTGCGCGCCTGCTCCTGATCCACGCGGAGCAGAGCAAGCGGCCTCAGCTCAGCAGCCAGCGGTTGCCCAGCCGCACGTTCGTGAGGCCGGCCTCCCGGGCCGCAGCCAGGCACTTCTCAGCCTGCAAGCGCGGCGTGGGCGGCAGATCAGACATCTCGAAGGCCGGGCCGAAGGCCAGCAGAGCGTAGGGGATCTCCGGGTCGATGCCGGCGATGAACTCAGCGATGCCACGCACCTCCTGCGCATCCACGTACCCGGTGACCATCGGCGTGCTGGCCACGAGCAGTGGGGGGTCAGGCCGCTCATGGCGCCGCTCAGCAACCCGCCGCAGGTTCGCGTGGGTTCGGCGGTTGCTCACCCCGCACAGGGCCCGGTGCACCGTCTCGTCCCAGGCCTTGAGGTCGATCTTCACACAGCCGCCCGTGCTCAGCGATAGCTCCACCATGCGGTCGAGCCACGCCGGGCTCATGCCACCATTGGTCTCCCAGCAGATGCGCAGGATCCGATCTCCCGCCGAGTGCAGAGCCAACTCCGAGGCCCGGAGAGCGTGCGGAAGCTGCGGGCCGGGGTCACCGCCGAAGTAGCAGATGCAGGCGGTACGCTCATCCACGGCCCTTGCCAGCTTCTCCGGCGACCTGCCCGGGCCCGGACCCCGCCGGAAGTGCCAGTTCTGGCAGAAGAGGCAGTCGAAGCTGCAGGCGCGGTAGAACACGGCCAGGTTGGTGTACCCTGTCTCCGGCCCTTGGCGGTAGGCAAAGCGGGGAGAGCCCGCTCCAGTGCCGCCCGGACAGATCCAGTCCGCCACGCAGTTAGTAGGCAGGCCGTCATGGTACCAATCCACGCGCCCGTCATTGGCCTCGCCGCCGACGAGCCTCCCGCCCTCATTCCTGCGCAGCCCGCAGAAGCTGGTCTCCCCCTCCTCCATGCGACAGCCCTGCAGGCAGAGGTCACATGCTACGCCTCCATCGCTTTCCGGCGCCGTGCCGGGGAGGTCGAAGCGCTCCCGCGAGGCGGCATGCACCGACTGGATATGCTCCCGCCAGCGGGTACCGTCGTCGCGCAGACACTCCACGCAAACTCCCAGCGCGCTGCTCACCAGCTGGGAGCTGTGCCCACATCCCGCGCAGGTCGCCACGTCGGGACCTCCTCAGCCGGGCCTCGCTCACACCGAACCCTTCGCGCCCGGGAGAGGGAAGTCCTGGCGGCTGCAGGCAACGATGGGCCAGACGACGTGTCAGCTCCAAAGACAGAGGCGGGCCGGGCAGTGGTCCGGCCTCTCCACACAGGCGGCTCAGGCTCTCCTCGCTCGCGCGTCCCGCCGGAATGCAGGCTCGCAGCTCACCTTCTGTACCTTGACCGAGCAGGGTCGCAACGGCATACTGAGGCCGAGCAATCACGAATCGGGGAGTGTGATGCCATGCCTCGCCGCGAGCTTGTGCTCGTCATCCTGGCCTGCCTTGCATCACCGATGATGTCGGCCCCATGCTCCGCCGACGACCTGCCCGAGGGGCTGCTGTACTGCGCGCACTTCGACAGCTACGCGGCGGCGAGCTGGGCCGTCGGCAGCCGCGCGCCGGCCATGCTGGTGCCTGCCGAGAGGCTGGTCGAGGGCAGGTTCGGGCAGGCGCTCTCGCTGCGCGGCAATGTCCCCTATAGCCTCGTCGCCGATGACGGGAACTTCCGCCCGAATCAGGGCACGGTGCAGATGTGGGTCCGCCTGCAGTGGGACGGGGATGACGGCGAGGTCCACAGTCTCTTCAGCGCCTACGTGGAGCGGGGCAACTACCTCAACCTCACGAAGCTGGCGGACAACACGCTGGGCGTGGCGACCGGGGGCGCGGGGGTGGGCAGCTACATCCGCGTGCAGACGGACATCTCGGACTGGCAGGCCGGCGAATGGCATCATGTAGCCTTCACCTGGGGCGGCGGGAAGCTGGCGCTGTTCATCGATGGGGAGCAGATCGGCGAGCAGGAGGAGTCCATCCCCCCGCGGCGTGCCCCGGCGGCGATCACCATCGGCGCCTCACTCGCCGGCGATGTCGATGAGCTCGCCATCTGGTCGGTGCGCCGGACGGAGTTCGCTCCGACGGCGCCGCTTCCCGCGCCGGAGCTTGAGGAGCCTGAGGCCATGTTCACTATTCCGCCGCCGGTGGGCGAGATCGACCGCTACCAGTTCGAGCTACCCGAGGCCGACCGGGGATACCACGTGGTGCCGAAGCACTTCGAGGATGAGGTGAATCCGGCGCGGCGGCCGGCGGTGCTGCCCGACCGGCCGGCCCTGAGCACCTTCGGGGCGCGCGGTGAGTGGCGGACGCTGGGCATGCTCATCTACGCCACGCGAGACCTCAGCGACCTGCAGATCGCGAGCGGCGAGCTGGCAGGTCCGGGCGGCAGGACCATCCCCTCGGACGAGGTGCAGGTGCGGCTGAACCGCCGCGTGATGCAGCTTCCAAGGCCGCGTGTCGGCGACGAGGAGCGTCGGCCGGCGGCGGCCCTGCTGGACCCGGCTCGGCCCTTCGACCTCCCCGCCGGGCACCTCAAGGAGGTCACGGTCACGGTGCATCTGCCCGAGGACGCACCGGCCGGCAACTACACCGGCGCGCTTACCATCTCCTGCGAGGGCGGCGCCGAGCTGGCCGTGCCCATGGCGCTGGAGGTCCTGCCCTTTACGCTGGCGCCCTCTGAGCGGAAGGCCTTTGGGATGTACTACCTGATGACGACGGACCCGGCTGCCCAGGAGCGGGTGCGGGCGGAGCTGCAGGACATGCGCGATCATCACGTGAGCCGGATGTTCACGTGGGTTCGGCTGCGCCACGAGGAGCGGGACGGGGAGATCGTCACCTCCTATGACGAGGTGGCGCGGACACTGGAGCTGTTGCGGGAGTACGGCTTCCACGGGGAGATCATCTTCAGGGACGGCTTCCCGCAGCTCGCGAGGCTTCTGGGCCACGAGGACGTCGAGGAGGGCGACCGCGCGGAGTCCCTGCAGGACGATGAGCGCTTATACGAGGCGGCCGAGCGGGCCATCCGCGGCCTGGAGCCGCTGAAGGAGCAGTACCCGGAGTTCGAGATCGTCCTCACGCACATGGATGAGGTCATGGGCCACAGGCGCCGCTACCTCTACATCGAGCTGGCCAGGCCCATCCGCCAGGTTCCCGATCAGCGCATCTACATCACCATGCACACCATCCCGGCGGACTACGTGCCGGAGGCGACCGCGGAGCTGGACCCGTGGATGGACATCCGCGGCTACAACGGCCATGCGCTGGACCTGTGGATCCAGGCGGGGCATTCCTGGGAGGAGCTGGCCGGGGTACTCGAGGAGAGCGGCGATGAGGGCTGGTTCTACTACAACCCCCACCGGGTCTGGTACACCGCCAGGTGGTCGCGGATAATCAACGGCCTCTACTTCCACCGCACGCCGCTGACGGTGCACTGCCCCTACCGTTACCGGACGATGCGCACCTGGCCGCTGCCCTTCATCCACAACATGGCCTACACGGTCGTCTCGCCGGAGGACCTGGTGACGCCCATCGCCACCCGCAACTGGGAGGGCTTCCGCCTCGGCGCCCAGGACGCCTGGTACTTCTGCATGCTCGAGGACCTGGTGACGCAGGCGCAGCGGCGGGAGATCGACGCCGACGAGGCGGAGGCCTGGCTGGCGCACGTGCGCGACCTCGTGCCCACCTCCCCCCAGGTGCAGGAGGTCAGCCGCGAGGAGTACGCCAACTACCCGGTGGTCTCGAACATGGCCGACAAGCTCTCCGGAGCCGACCTCGAGCAGATCCGCCGCACGACCGCCGGGCACATAGTGGCTCTGCGAGAGATGCTCGGGAAGGCGGACTGACGAGCCCGGCTCCTCAGCGCCGGCAGTCAGCCGTCGTCTACTTCTGAGCCCCGTCCACCCGCGTGACGCTGACGGCATCCAGGTAGACCGTACCGGTCGCGTAGTTGTCCAGCCACAGCACCATCTGCCCCGAGGTGGGCGTGAGGCCTTCGAAGCGCAGGTGTTCCCACCTGCCCGCGGTGTTGGTGCTCCACGTGCGCACGTTGCAGCCCTCGCCGCCGGCGATCCCGAAGCGGAGCGTCCAGAAGGCGTCGGGCGTGGTGCGGTACCACAGGTTGACCTCGTAGATGCCCTCCGGATCCACGTCGAAGTGGGGGTAGACCCACCGCGACTTGCCGCGCTCGATGCAGCGCATGAATGCGCTGTAGCGCCCATGCAGCGCCAGCTCATCGGTCACACCCAGCTCGTAGTCGCCGCGCTCGCGCACCGGGTGCCACTCGCCGAAGTCGCCCGGGCCCAGCTCGAAGGAGCCATTGTGCAGCAAGTTGCGCTCAGTCAGCAGCGCCTCTCCGTAGGCTGTGAGCCCGCCGTCCGCCTGAACCGGCGGCCCGTCAAGCAGCCGGCGATCGTGCAGGCCGCGGGCGGCGTTGCGCAGCGCCTGCAGGTCGCGGCGAGTCTGATCGATGCGCGCCAGGCGCGTCGCATCTTCGGCCGCCAGCCGCTCGGCATGATCGAAGAGCCGCAGCATCTCGACCCACCGCTCCGCAGGCACCAGGTAGGGCGCCGCCAGCCGGGACTTGCCCCTGAAGCCCTCGGGGGCCTCCAGCAGCGCCCGCTCCAGCATGTCGTAGATCTCGCGCATCGGCGCGCGCGCCGGCCCGTATGCGGCGCGGAAGAAGTCGCCCAGCAGCGCGTCCACGTCCGCATCCGGGTCCCACAGCAGGTGCGCCACGACCCAGGTGCGCTCCCGCGGCAGCCAGTTGTGGGGGTGGATCTCGGTGAACCAGCCGTCGGCGCCGAGGTCACGGTACCATCGCAGGTCCTCCGCGAGTACCCGCGCGTCCGGCAGGTTGACGCCGCCCACGTACTCCCGTATCAGCAGATGCTCGCATCTCTCGGCCCAGGCCAGCGTCTGGCGCCGGGCCCCGGCATCTGTCTCGTTGCCGGGATCGCTGACCGGCCGGTTGAAACCGCTGCGCCACAGGCAGTACTCCACGATCAGGTTCGGCTCGATCTCGAATGAGCACGGACCGTCATAGAAGTTCGTGTAGGCGAGCTGGAGGAGCATGCGATCCTCGTGCTCTGGCGCCACGCCCCGAGCCACCTCGTTGGAGAACCCGAAGACCAGGTCCGAGAGCCACTGCGGCTGGGGACGGTCGCGGCGATAGCGCGCCAGACAGCTCGGGCAGGTGCAGAACCCCCATCCATCGTTCATCGAGATGCCGATGATGTCCATGATAGGGTGCTGGGCGGCGTAGTCGCACACGCTGTGGGCGAAGATGGCGGGCGATTCCTCGTTGGAGAGGCAGAGCTGCGTGCCTCCGCCGCCGATCTGCCTCCGCGTTCCGTCATCCATGCCGTAGTACTCCGGATGCTCCGCGAAGTAGACGTCGTTGGGGAGCCAGAAGGCCATGCAGTGGCCACCGCCCAGGGGGCGGATGCCCAGCGGCTCCAGCCTCGGGCCGGTGTGCCACAGGCGATCCACGTGCATGGCCTTGCGGTTGAAGCGCAGTCGCGACATCCACTCCGATGCGTCCTGATCCCAGTGATAGGCGACGCCGACGGTGTGCAACGCCCGGATCGCCAGCGCCGCCTCCTCCCGCCGGGTGCCCTCGGGCACGCTCAGCGAGCCGTGCCGGGGCACCTCCGTCCACACCTCGCCCGGCGCCAGCCAGCGCACTCCCACGAAGCGGCGCAGGAAGTCGTCGGCGGCGAAAAGCACACAGCCGGGGTTCGGTCCCTCGATGGTCACGCGCTCCGGCTCGACGCGAATCTCGTAGGCGTCACTCGCCCGGCGCAGCGGCGTGGTGGGGTATCCCGTCCAGTCCCCGACACGAAGCACGATGGCGGGCCCATCGCCGGCCTGCTGCGCGCTCATCACAGGAAGCTCCGCTGCGGTCGAGCGCTGGACGTAGCTCCGCAGCTCCTCAGCGGCCCGCCGGACGGCCTGGTGCGCGTCCGGGGGGAGCACGATGGCGCAGGCGGGCTCCCCCTCCACCACCACGGGGAAGGCCGCCAGCGCCGGGGCGCCGGCGCACATCATCGCTGCAAGGGCGATTGCGGTGCGCATCGCTGCGTCCTCCTCGCGTTCAGCGGCGGGGCTGAGCGCAGTCGGCCGCTGAGTCCAGCCGCGCTACACCGAACGGCCAGTAACGCCTTGCGCCCCAGGGTCGCTACTTCGGCGAAGATGCCTCAACGACGATCTCGTACACGTTGGTGTTGCCCAGCAGAAGAACCGGCTCGGCGCCGGGACCGTTCGGACGGAAGACGTAGGGGCCGGCTGAGCCGGCCGTGACATCCGCCATCCTCGCGAGACGACGGCCGCGATTGTCGAGGATCAGCACGTCCAGCTCGTACGGCTGGCCGGCGACGCGGCGCGAGTACCGGGACAAGACCTCGGGCACGCCGTCACCGGTGACGTCGGCGAAGTCGCAGGCGCCACCGCGCTGTTCCTCGGGTCCGTAGATGTAATGCCACACCTCACGGCCATCCATGTCGAGCATCACGACGGACCCCGCCCGGTCCTGGGGCGGCGCCTCCTGCTCGGTATTGGCGGCGATGGCCGGGCCGCCGTGGGGGTGGCCGTCGGGATGGTAGTGGGCCTCGTAGCAGTTGTTGCCGCCGCGACCGTCAGGGGTGACGTCAGCGCGCCACAGCGTCGCGAGCCTGTGTGTGGTCGGATGCCACTTCAGGTGGTAGACCTCGCCGGGGTTGCGCCCGGTGCACACGAGCATCTCGTCATATCCGTCGCCATCGTCATCGCACACGTCGATATACTGGATGGTCTTCGCGGGCCGATCGCTGTGAGCGATGAGGGCCCCCCGTGCATCCAGCAGAAACAGCCCTGTTCCATCGCCCCCGAAGCACACCTCTCTGCCGGCGCGATCCGTGAAGTTCCCGACGGCGATGCCCCGATAGAAGGGTCCCTGCGGAACGTCCAGGAACGACCACAGCGTCTCCAGCGCCCCCGCCTCCTCGTTCCATCGCAGCGCATAGGCCCCAGGCGCCTGCTTGCGCACGGTCAGCAGGATCTCGTTGCTGCCGTCCTCATCCAAGTCACCGGCCGTCAGCGCCATGATCTTGTCGCCGCCGGCCACCGGCTCCCGCCAGGTTGCGGTCATCTCCAGGTCCGCGTTGTAGAACGCGGCGGTGCAGTCCTCGTAGCCCTTCGACCAGCTCACCGCGAAGCGCGGACCGTCAGGGGGCATACCCGGCAGCAGGTGGCTGTTGCCACCGCCCCCGCCGTCGGGAAACGGACTCTCGACCGCCCGGACGTGGCGAACCGCAATCACCGGCTTCGCCTCCTCGCCCAGAATGCCAACGGCGCTCGTCAGGAGCAGGAGGGCCACCGGCATGGCCGGGCGCGTGCACGTCACTGCCGCTCACCTCTCTGGTCGCGCTGCGTCATCGACCTGCCGCGGCGTCCTGCAGCGCCGCCTCCAGGACCTCGCTGTACATCTCGCTGTGCTCGCGGTCATACGGCAGCGTCTTCGCGGCGCTGGAGGCGTAGATCCAGTTCCACTGATAGGCCACGAACAGCTCCCGGAACATCGGCTCGAAGTCCTGAATGGTCCTCAGCTCCGGGTCGTCTCCGGCCCGGGCCTTGATCCAGCTTGTGGCCACGCTGAGGTCGTGGTAGGGCGAGATGGTGCCGGCCAGGAAGAAGTGGTCAGGGTAGCGCTGAAGCACCGGTGACATGATCTCATCGCGCTCGATGATCTTGTCGCGCAGGGCCTGCAGGTTGCGGTTGTAATAGCCGGGGATGGTCTCTCCGCCACACAGATACTTCGTGGGCAGCCCATGCGCCTGCGCGTAGCGCAGGAATCCCAGCGAGATGTGGCCGGGCACGGCGTGCACGATCCCATCATATCCGGGCAGCGTCTGTGGGCGGTCGAGGCGGCTGAAGAGGGTCCAGATGATGCACTCGGGGTACTCCTCCTCCACGATCCGCGCCAGGTCCTCGCCCACCTTCTCGCACTTGTCGATGACCGTCGCGTAGCTCTCACCACGCCGCTCGGCGGAGTACTTCACCTGGTAGCTGGGGTAGTTGTTGTAGGCCTCCAGGTCCAGCACGATGCCGGGGGCGCCCCAATAGCGCGCGGCGCGCACCGCGATCCGCCACATCTTCATCATGTCGGCCCTGGCGCCGGTCTCGTTGTCGAGGTCCAGGATAGGGATGCGCCCGAAGTACTCCGGGGGCTCGGCGGTCTGGCTGCCGTGGCGCCGCGCGTCCTCGGGGATGCCGATGAAGCGGTTCGAGAAGACCCAGGGCCAGAGGTCGAGATCGCTGATCTCCCTGGCCTGGTCGAGCTTGGGCTGAAGGTCCTCGAAGTCCTCCACAGGCTCGGTGTCATAGGCGCCCCAGAAGGGCACTGCCACGCCGGCGTAGGCGGAGTCGTTGAGCACCTCCAGCATCTCCAGCTCATCGTTGTGCCACATTCCGGAGGAGTAGAAGGTGATCAGGTTCAGGTAGCTACGCTCCCCCTGGGGCAGGCTGCGGAAGTAGTGCTCGCGGCTGTCGAGGACGTGCCCGGCCTCACCCAGCAGCTCGATGCGCGCATGATGACCGCCTGCCGGCAGGCCGCGGATGGACATGTCGAAACGCTCGTGCTTGTCCTTCAGGCGC
>JBNGDZ010000083.1:7113-12912 GCA_049975765.1 Armatimonadota bacterium | reverse complement strand
AGAGCGGCGGCGTGTTGGGACCCGCCGGCCCCTGGGCCGCGCAGTTTGGACGGGTTGGCCTCCGTCCCTGCCCGCCCGTTGTCCGATAGAGAGCGCTCCCATCAGCGTGGCACGGGTGGAACGGTCAACCCCTGCGGGACGAGCACCTCCTCCGGCCGGAGGCGCGGTTCGTATCTGTAGACGGCCACCTCGCCCCGTGCAAAGACCTCATAGAGGCAGCCTCGCGTGCTCTCGCGAAACTCCGCCGCCGGGTCCTCCGGGGGCTCCAGGCCGGCGGCAAGCATGGTCCGCCGGGCCACGAGGGCCTCCCGGGGGCCGTAGAAGACGTAGTCTGCGCCGGTCTCCCGGATGGCGGCGCACAGGACGCGCTCGCTGCGCCCCGGCACCAGCAGCCTGGTCACGAAGCGCACGGCGTCGGTGAAGTGGAGCGTCTCCGCCCAGTGGCCCGCGAAGACCAGGCAGCGCGCCCGGGCCGGGATGTGACTCCCCGTCAGCGACGAGCTCAGCACGACCTCCTGCGGACCGGCCTCCCTGGCCAGAAACTCGATGGCCCGGACCTCATCGAAGGTCAGGTAGATCGGCGGCTGCAGCACGTAGAGCAGCTCCATGTTGTTCGTGGCCACGTTGTGCAGGCAGCCGCTCACAAAGAGCGCATTCGACGGCAGCGTCAGGACGACGGTCGCCGCGATCAGCAGCGCGAGATGGGTCGGCGAGGGCATGGCGGTTCTCGCTGCCGCCCTGCGGCGGGCGCCGACCGGCGCGGCTCCCGGCTCTGGCTCGGCGTTGCCTGTCGGCGACCGAGCCAGGCGGGGCGCGATGACGGAGACCAGGCCTATCGCGGCCAGGATGCACAGCGGCATGTGCAGGCCCTCGGCGAGCTTGCGCTGGAAGCTCACAGGCGCGTAGAGCACAGCTGCGTTCACCACGGCCCATGCCACGGGCAGCAACAGACGCTGGTTGTCCTCCCTGTGCCGCACTGCCCACCAGCCACCGATCAGCGCCAGCAGCAGAATCAGTCCATAGGCCGCGGCGAACTCCAGCGGCCTCGGCGACAGCGTCTTCGTCTCCACCTTCGCCAGGTAAGCCGGGTCCTGATGTGCGGCCCACCAGGCCCACGCCGGCGCCGGTAGCGCGATGACGAAGATGATGGCGTAGCGGATCAGCGCGTCCCGCAGGCTCAGCCGTTTCATCGCCACCAGCGCCAGCGCGTAGGTCCCGATGGTGCCATGCAGGACGAATACGTCGTAAGTGTGCATGTTCCCCAGGATCAGCAGGAGGCCTCCAGCGAGCGCGGCCCACCACAGGCTCCGCCGCTCCATGGCCGCCGCGGCGGCCAGCAGGACCAGACAGATAAAAGCCATCGACCACACGAAGAGCGGGTTGAGCAGCAGCGACAGGAAGGTCACCGCCTCGGGCATGACTTGCCAGGTCTGCGGCGGCGGGGGAGCAAAGTCCGGGGGCTGCAGCGGCGCGGGCAGATGATCCGGGACCGCCTCGGCCCACAGCGCCGCCGCCCATCCAAGCCCCGAGCCCAGCGAGGCCAGGCACATCGCCGCCCACCGCGCCGCCACGGACTCGGTGATGAAGGCCGCCAGCAGGTAGATCGCCGGCAGCAGCACCAGTCCCCCCACCAGTCGCGCCGCGTGGAAGATGACGGCCGGGGGCTGGTCGGTCAGCGCGGTCACACGGCCCAGTGCCTGCAGGAAGATGTTGAAGAAGTGCGGATCCTGCGGCAGGGTCGTGTACTGATTGCGCAGCAGCCGGCGACCCTCGGCGGCCTGCCGGATCCACGACAGGTAGACGTTCCCGTCATCGACGCCCCAGATGAAGCCCTGGAACTGCTCCCCCGGCGGTGCGTTCGCGATGGCCCAGAGGTAGGGAGCCGCGGTGAGCGCCACGACCACGAGCGCCCAGGCGATGGCCCAGGCCATCTCCCGGCCACTCACCAGCCGCCGGCTCTCTGTGGTCTCCCCGCTCTCGGGCATCTCAGAACCTCTTGATCTTCAGAAGCGCCTTGCGGATCCCGGAGATCCCCAGCACGGAGCGGATCGTCCGCCACAGGCGCTTTGGGCCGAGGTAGAACTTGACGTAGGCGAGCTTCTTGAGCCTGTCGAGGGTGCGCGGGTCGAGCACCTCGTCGTTGTCGTAGACCGCGGTCTTGTAGTAATCGAAGTGCGAGAAGTCAGCCGCGATGAGGTGCTTGGTCATCTCATACAGGTCCGTGTGCGGTAGCGGCGTGGTGATGCTGAAGGTGACGTCATCCAGCGGCAGCTCGTTCGCCAGTCGAATGCTGGCCCGCACCTCCTCCTCCGTCTCCGTGGGCGCGCCGAGCATGAAGTAGCCCCGGACCTTCAGCCCCAGATCGCTGGCCATGTGGGTAGCCTCGCGCACCTGCTCGATGGTGATGCCCTTGTGGTAGATGTCGTCCAGTATTCGCTGGGAGGCGGACTCGATGCCGATGTGCACCATGCGCAGCCCGGCCTCCTCCATCAGCTCAAGCGACTCCCGATCGCAGCGATCCGCCCGGACGTTGCAGCCCCAGATCAGGCCGAGGTCGGCCTCGATGAAGGCCTCGCAGAGCTGGCGCATCCACTCGCGGTCCAGCAGGAAGGTGTCGTCAAGCCACATGAGGCCCTCGAGGCCGAAGCGGTCGCGCAGCTCCCGGGCCTCGGCCACAAGAGACCCCGGAGAGCGCCAGCGAACCCGCTTGCCGAAGATCGTCTCCAGCGTCGGCTGGCAGTAGGAGCAGCGATATGGGCAGCCCCGCGAGGCCATGATGGAGGTGCCGCGTACCCCGTAGCGGACCGCGTCGAGCTGGTACCAGAGGCTGAGGTACGCCGGCATGTCCAACAGGTCCCAGGCGGGCATGGGCAGCGCGTCGAGGTCGGCGATGGGCTCGGCGCGGGCATTCCGCACGATCTCGCCGTCCTCGAGGTACCACACGCCGGGCTGGTCCTCAAGCCGCAGGCCACTCTCGATCAGCCGGGGAAGGCTCTCCTCCGCCTCCCCCAGCATCACTGCGTCGAAGCCGCCCAGGCCAAGGGTCTGCTCCGGCGCCACCGTGGGATGGGGGCCGCCGGCTATCACCATCGTCTCAGGACTGACGTCCTTCACAGCACGCGCGATCTCCGCCGAGTCCTCGATCATCGACGTCAGGGCGCTGACGCCAACCAGATCGTACCGCCGGCGCCGGGCCATCTCACGCACGTGCCGAAGCGGGTTGCCCGTGAAGGTGGCGTCGAACACATCAACCTCCAGGCCGCGCTCGCGCAGCACGGCGGCCAGGTAGGCAACTCCCAGGGGCGGATCTCCCGAGGGATACTTGAAGCGTGGGAAGACCAGAAGCGTCCTCAATCTCGTGTATCTCTCCTGGCGCGCCTGCCGCCGACCGCCGCGCCCGCGAGAAGCCCCAGGGCCAGAAGGCTGAGGAAGATCCCCACGCGCACGCTGGTCGGCTCGAAGACCAGGCGCACCTCACTGTCGCCCTCATTCAGGCTCACCCCGCAGAACGTGCCGGCGTAGGGGTGCACCGTGCGAGGCTCTCCATCTACATAAGCGTTCCAGCCGGGGTAGAAGGTTTCTGTGACACACAGGTCCCAGCCGAACCGCCCACCCGGTATGCTGACGCTGATGACACCGTTGCCCACTCGACGCCAGGGGCAGGGCCGCGTCCCCCCCAGCACGCCTTGAGGCCCGGAAAGCGACCATGACCGCGCCAGGTAGGGCCAGGGCGGGCCACGGAAGGCTCGAGGCAGCGCCGCCATTGGCTCATACAGCGACACGCCGCCGTGACCGCCGGCGAGATGGACCGCTGTGGACCGCTGCCGACCCGGCGGGGGCTCCGGCCGCGTGCGACTGAGCACCGCTGAGATGCCCATGAGGATCTGCTCGGCGCCGAGCGCCTCCTCGGGCAGCAGCATATTGCCGTTGGCGGCCGGCGCCGGATCGGCGCCCTCGGCCTCGGCCAGAAACGCCCGGTAGCTGCGCGGCATCAGCGAATCGTAGCCCCCGATGCTCTCGTATCCGTAGACCGTGGCGGAGTTGGGCGGCAGCACGGCCTCCGGGGCTCGCGCCATCGTCCAGCCCTCGCGGGGTGTGACGGCAAGCACTCGCCCATCGGTCTGGATGAGACGCTCAATGGCGGGAGTGAGCGGGTAGACGTGCTCCCTCCGGGTCTTCGGTAGGAAGTCATACGCCCACGGCAGCAGCTCATAGAGCAGAATCGCGACTGCCGCCACGGACGCAACGGTCGATGCACTCAGACGCCGTCCTGGTCGCCTCTCCCTTTCGTGGTCGCCCTCTCCTCCACCGCCCAGCCGCCGACACAGCGCCTGCAGGCCCAGCCCACCGGACATGGCGGCGGCGAAGGTGAACACCGACAGGATGCGCGTGAAGCCGCCCGCCTGGCCGAGCTTTGGCACGCCAAAGTACATGGCCCGCGCCAGGGGCCCCCCCATGGCGATGCTCAGCGTGGCCGCCGCCAGCACGATGAAGAACGCGAAGTGCCTGGTGCGCGCCAGCGCGATGCCGGCCAGCGCCAGCACGAGGGTCACGACGCCGACGAAGCCGCAGTGCTCCGAGTAGGGGATGCCGTAGCGGGTGAGCTGGTGGTCGCCATGCGCCGGGTTGCCGAGGGCGTCCGGGCGCAGCAGCAGCATCAGCTCGCCCGGCTGCAGCGCGCGAGCCTGATGGAACTGCCAGCCCGCCTCCGTCGCGCGGCCGCCTCCCCGCGGTGAGTTCGCGCCCAGCTCAAGCGTCGGCAGCACCTGCGCGCCGGCAAGCAGGCCCGCGACTGCCACGCCCGCCGCCAAGGCCGCCACTCGTGAGGGTCGGTGGTTTACCGCCTCCCACGCGACGCGCACCAGCGCGTAGGCCACAGCGGTGAGCCAGACGTAGGCCGCGATCTGGAAGTGCCCCGCCAGCAGCGACATCGCCAACGAGACGACCAGAACGGGGACGCCCCAGCGGCTGCGCTCGAAGACCAGCGCCACGCCCAGCAGCGCCCCGGGCAGCCATGCGGCGCAGTTCATGAGCGTGGGCAGCTCCGTCCAGGTGACCATGAACCCGCCCCAGGCGAAGGCGATGCCCGCGAAGGCGGCTGGCACCCGCCCAAGGCCGATGCGCCTGCCCAGCGTCCACGTGAGGCATGCCGCCAGGGCGTAGTGCAGCGCCGCCAGCAGCCCCATGCTCCACTTCACGTCAACGAGCGCCAGCAGCCAGTTGGGGGGATAGAACAGCGCCGACTGCCCGGTGCCAACGAAGGGATAGCCGCAGAACTGGTGGCGGTTCCAGAGCGCAAGCTCGCCTCGCCGCATGGCGCGGGCGGCCAGCAGCCGCCACGGGTAGAACTGTGCCACACCATCCCACAGCAGCGGCGACCACTGGCGGCCGGTTCCGGGCAGGTCGCACTCGCTGCGCCACGGCTCCATCTGCGCCTGGAAGCCGGCCGCGAGCGGGGTGTTGGGGCCGAAGAGGCAGTCGGCCCAGAAGAGCAGCGCGAGGATCACCAGACCCGCGATGGCGTAGGCCGAGAGCCGATTGGGCGTCACCTGCCGGAGCATGCTGGGCATTATACGCCACGGGAGCGCGGGGCCCAAGAGCCACGGTCAGGCGGGTGCGAGTCCCATATGTCACCACGCCCAGAGGACACCCGTGCGCGTCCGATCAGGACCCCGGCTCGATGGTCTGCTCGACAGCCGGCCGCTGTGACTGCGCCGCCTCGGCCCGGTAGCTCGCCGCCACAGTCAGGACCCCGGCCATGATGAGGGCCAGGCCCGCGATGCGCAGCCCAGGTAGCGT
>JBNGDZ010000083.1:0-7103 GCA_049975765.1 Armatimonadota bacterium | reverse complement strand
GACGGTCACCAGGACGAAGCTGAGCGCGACGAAGGGGTAGGCGTAGCTCAGGTCCAGCCGTGAGAGCGCGACAAGATAGAGCAGCGAGCTCAGGCCGTAGAGGACGAAGCCGCTGAGCACATAGGGGGTGAAGATGCCCTTGAGGACGGTCAGCGGGGAGGCACCGCCGCCGAGCATGTTGACGCCGATCTTGAGGCAGATCTGTCCGGCGGCCCCCAGGGAGACCGCAACGAGAAGCAGCAGGATCGCGCGAATCGGCACCCTTGACTCACTCCCGGCTGGCATCAATCAGTGTCGGCTGTGCGTCGCAGCACAAAAGCCATCGCTGCCGTCCCATGCAGGCGCGGTGGCAGCGATGGCTCCCTAGGCCACTTCTTTCGCGGTCCCCGGCTGCGGGCGTCTTCAGGCCAACAGTTCGCTGAGCAGATCAACCGCGGAGGCCGCGTCGGGCGCGTACCCGTCGGCGCCGATCTCATCGGCGTAGCTCTGGGTCACCGGTGCGCCGCCGATGATGACCTTCACCTCGTCCCGTACGCCCGCCTCCTCGAGGGCCTCGATGGTGTCCTTCATCGAGGGCATGGTGGTGGTCAGCAACGCCGAGAGGGCCACGACGTTGCAGTTCTGTTCGGTGGCCGCAGCGGCGAACTGCTCCGGTGCCACGTCCACCTCCAGATCCACGACCTCATAGCCGCCGCCCTCGAGCATCATCGCCACCAGGTTCTTGCCGATGTCGTGGAGGTCTCCCTTCACCGTGCCGATGGCGACCCTCCCGCGGGTCTCCATCTCGCCCTCAGTCAGCAGCGGCTTCACCTTGGACATGGCGGACTGCATCGCGCGTGCCGCGATCAGCACCTCCGGCACGTAGTACTCGTTGTTCTTGAACTTCTCGCCGACCACATTCATCCCGGCGATCAGGCCCTCGTTGATGATCTCGCCGGGCCTCACCCCCTCGTCGATGGCCTCATCGGTGAGCTGCTCGGCCTCTTCCTTCTGTCCGTTGATGACAGCCTCCGCCAGTGCCTGCAGGTCCGCCATTTGGTCGTACCTCCCGTTCGCTGTTGCTCCGTCTCGCCTCGGACGCAACGTAGCGGTGCCTAGTAACCTCTCGTCAGTCCAACGTCGGGAAGAACATGCTGTCGGCGAACGCCACCTGGAACTGCGGGTCCGCCATCAGCTCCACGTGCTCCGCCTCCTGCGCCAGCTCCAGTGCCCGCCTGCGCTCATCCACGGAGAGAAGAGCGCTCAGCGCGCCCGCCCCGGCCGCGTTGCCGATGCTCTTGATGGCCCCGATGGGAATGTCCGGCAGCAGGCCCATGCGCACGGCACTGCGCAGGTCGATGTAGTTGCCGAAGGCGCCGGCCAGGACGACCTCCTCAAGCTCGCCCACCTCGATGCCGGCCTCCGAGCACAGCAGATTCACCGCCGTCCGCACGGCACCCTTCGCGAGCTGGACCTCGCGCACGTCCTTCTGCGTGAACACGATCTCACCGCTGCCGTTCCCTGCAGGGGGCACCAGCAGAACCTCGCGCTCGGAGCCCTCACCTCGCAGGCTCTTGGCAATGCCCCCCGCCAGCTTCTGCGCCGCCTGCGTGTCCACCAGCCGGCCGCTGGTGTCCACCACTCTCGCGTCAAGCAATGCTGCGACAGTATCGACGATGCCTGAGCCACAGATGCCATTGGGCGGGGCGTCGGCAATGGTCGCGTATTCGACGTGGCCGTTGTAGAGCCACACGTACTCGATCGCGCCCTCTGCCGCCCGCACACCGTTGCGTATCTCCCCGCCCTCGAAAGCCGGTCCCGCCGCGCAGGAGGCCACCAGCAGTCTCTCGCCCGACCAGAGCATGACCTCAGCGTTCGTCCCAATGTCGATGGCCAGCGTGGGATGAGGCCGCTCGGTGATTCCCGACACAAGCAGCACAGCAACGGTGTCGGCACCGACAAAGCCGGCGATAACTGGCAGGCAGTATACGCTGCCGGCGCGGTTGATTGCAAGCCCTGCATCATCCGGGCTGACGGCGATGGGGTGGCGGATGACAGGCACGTAGGGCGCCCGGCCCAGGTTGGTAGGGTCCAGGCCGAGGAAGAGATGGTGCATGCATGTGTTGCCGACGACCGTGACCTCATAGATGTCGGAAGGCTGTGCCCCGACCTCTGCCGCGGCCTCCCCAAGGAGGCGGTTTACCAGCTCCACGATCGCGCGGCGCATGTCCTGGAGGCCAGTCGGCGAGGTCTGCGCGTGCTCGATACGTGCGATGACATCGTGCCCGTGCTGGTCCTGGGGGTTGAGCGCCGAAGCGGTGGCTAACTGCTCGCCCGTAAGCAGGTCCGCCAGGTAGGCGACGACGGTCGTGGTGCCGATGTCAACCGCCGCCCCCAGACAGCACGGCTCCTCGTCGGGGGGAATGAGCTTCGCGAGGGTGTCTCCCACCATGACCGCAGTGCCCGCGAAGTCGTTGGCGCGGAGCATTCCGGGCAACTCGACGAGCGCCGAGTGCTCGATGCGCAGCCTTGCAGGGGGGACGCCGAGGCCGTCGGCGATGCGCTCTGAATCGCTGCGCTGGTCCTGGAGGCTGGGCTGCGGAAGCTGAAGCCGCCTCGCGACTACATTGGGTGACAGTTCCAGGCGTCGGTGCGACTGCTCGGTGAGGATCTTGCTGCCGACCGTCCGGGAGCCGGCTGGGACGATGACCTCCGCGTCGTCGAGAAGCCGCGCCGTGCAGGCGAGGCGCACGCCCCTACGCAGCTCGTCGTCCGTGAGCATATCGCGCTCGGCGCGACTGGGCTCGGAGACGCCCTTCGTGACGATGACCCGGCAGCGTCCGCAGCGCCCGCGTCCGCCGCATGGGGCTGTCAGCGGCACGCCAAGCTCCTCGGCGACAGCGAGAATCGTGTTGCCCGGCTCCACCTGCCCGGCAACATCGCCGGGGTGAAATCTAACCTCAATCATATCCGAAAAGCCGGATCCGCGGCCCCCAGGCCGCCTCGGACCCGGCTCCCTCACACCTTCCGATTCAATCGTAGTATGAGAGCTGCTTCTGCGCCTCGACGCCATGCTTGGAGCTGGGGTCGATCTCGATGACACGCTCAAAGTAGGGTTTGGCCTCGTCGTACATCCCCAACATGGTGTAGTGCTTCCCGGCATCGAGCAGGTACTGCTGGTTGCTCGGCTCCAGCTCCGCGGCCTGAGCGATCCTCTCGAGCGCCTCGTCGAACTCCCCGGTGTTCATCAACGACAGCCCCATCCCCCACAGGGCCTCGGCATTCTCGGCGTCGTCGGCCAGCACCTGCTCGTATAGCTGCATGGCCTCGTCATAATCGCCGTTGATGCGATGGTCGTGGGCCTGCTCAAGCGTCTCTTCACCCGAACCCATCAGGCTCGCGTCCTCCACGCCGGGACTGGGTCACTTGCGATCGCTGACTGCATAATGATGGCGTGGTCGTCGCCGATGCCGTTACTGGAAGCAATCGCCCACCTGCAGCCTCGCGCCACGAAGGAACTGCTCCCCGGACATCGGCTGGCGGCCGGCCGGCTGCAGCCGCCTGATCTCGACGGCGTGCCTCCCGGCGAGTACCACGGGTCCCCCGCTGCTGGGGATTTCGACGATCTCCCCCGGCCTCCCTTCCTGGGTTAAGACATTTTGCACGACTGCAACGTCTTGCACCTTCACCCGCGTGTCCTCAAGCATGCACCACGCCCCCGGCCAGGGCGTGCAGGCGCGGACCAGGTTCCTCAGATCGCCGGCCTCGGCAGCCCAGTCGATGCGGCAGTCCTCAGGGGTCACACGGCCCACATACGTTGACCGCGCGTGGTCCTGCTGCACACGCGGGGCGCGTTCGGCCTCGATCAGCTCCACGGCCTCCAGGAGCAGGTCCACGCCGATCTCGGTGAGGCGGTTAGTGAGCGTCTCCCTGTTGTCCTCCGGCTCGATGGCAGTCTCGCGCTGGAGGATGATGTCCCCGGCGTCCAGCTCGTCGGCCATAAACTGGATCGTGACGCCCGTGCGGTCCAGTCCCTGGCGCAGGGCGCCGTAGACCGGTGCAGCGCCACGCAGCTCCGGAAGCAGCGAGTAGTGCACATTCACGAACCCCAGCGGCGGCAGATCAAGCAGCTCCCGGACCAGAATCTGCCCGTAAGCCACCACGACACCCGCGTCCGGCCTTTTCTGCCTCAGCCTCTCCAGGAACGCGTCATCCGCCGCTGAATCGGGCGTCATCGCCTCCAGCCCGCGCTCCTCAGCAGCGACCTTCACGGCGCCGGGTCGCACCTTGCGCCCTCGTCCCGCCGGGCGGTCAGGCTGGGTGACCACCGCCACGATCTCGTGGCCTGCGTCGTCCAGTGCCCGCAGGTAGGGCACGGCCGGTGGCGGCGTGCCGAAGAACGCGATGCGCATCCGCTACCGTTCACCACGCTGGCTGCGCAGCCGCTCGAAGGCCTCCTCCGCCTCCTCGAGCGTGGTCGGCTCCGTGCGATAGCCGGACTCCTCGTTCTCGTCAGGGCGTACCCAGCACAGGCTGTCCGGCTCGGCGCGGTCGGTGAACACCATGCCCTCCAGGTGGTCAAGCTCGTGGGCCAGACACCGTGCCATCAGGTTGTGGCCCTCGACCGTAACCTCCTCCCCGCTGATGTCCACCGCCTTCACCACCACATGCTCGGGGCGGATGACGGTCCCCCGCAGCGTCGGGAGGCTCAGACAGCCCTCAGAGCCCTCCTGCTCTCCCTCCTGCTCCACAATCCTGGGGTTGATAAGGCCGATGACATCGTTCTCCTCGGGGTCTCGCAGGACGGTCACGACGGCGAGCGGCTCGCCGATCTGCTCTGCCGCCAGACCCATGCCCCCCGCCTGCAGCATGGTCTCGCGCAGATCGCGCACGAGCTGGACGATTTCGTCATCGATGCGCCTGACACGCTTCGCGCTCCGCCTGAGAGCGGGGTCGCCATAGTAAACGATGCGTCTGACAGCCATCAGTATACCTCGCAAAGCGGGCCGATCGGCCCGCAGCAATCACATCATGTCCAACGGATCAACGTCCACAGTCACGGCCGCGGCCTCATCGCCCAGTGCGCTGAGTGCATCAATCAGCGGGCTCCGCAGGTCGGCGATCGCCGGCCCCTTCAGCAGCAGATGGTAGCGATGGCGCCCTCGCAGGCGCCTGAGCGGCGCCTCCGCGGGGCCCACGAACTGCCGCTCCCCCCGCTTGTGTTGCACGCCCCGCTTCTGCAGCTCATGCGCCAGGCGGGTGGCGATCTGCAGCGCCCGACCCTCGTCCTCGTCGCTGATCGTCAGGTTGATGAGCCTCGCAAAGGGAGGATACATGTTCTCGCGCCGCTTGACAAGTTCGTGATTGTAGAAGGCCTCGTAGTCGTGCCTGCTGGCCGCGGTGATCGCGATGTGGTCGGGGTTGTAGGTCTGGATCAACACCCTGCCGGGCCTGTCGGCCCGCCCGGCTCTCCCGGCGACCTGTGTGAGGAGCTGGAAGGTGTGCTCCGAGGCCCGGAAGTCGGGCCGATTCAGGCCGGTGTCAGCGTTGAGCACCCCCACCAGCGTAACGCGCGGGAAGTCGTGTCCCTTGGCGATCATCTGGGTGCCGATGAGGATGTCCGCCTCTCCCCTGGCGAACTTCCGCAGAATGCGCGCGTAGGCACCCTTCCTCTGCGTCGTGTCACGATCCATGCGCAGCACGGTGGCGTCCTCGAACTCTCGAGCGATCTGGTCGGCGACCCGCTCGGTGCCCAGGCCGCGGAAGCCGATGTCCTCGGACCCGCAGGACGGGCACTCGTCCGGCACCGGGATCGAGAAGTCGCAGTGGTGACAGCGCATCTCGCGCGAGCCGTGATGGTAGATCAGCGAGACGGAGCAGTCGGGGCACTGGAGCGTGAAGCCGCAGCTCCGACACAGGACAAAGGTGGAGAAGCCCCGGCGGTTGAGGAAGAGCATGGCCTGCTCGCCGCGCGCCAGGCACTCGGACAGGGCGTCGAGGAGGCGCTGGCTGAAGGTGCCGCCCCGTCCCATGAGGGTCTCGCCCCGAAGGTCGATGATCTCCACCTGGGGCAGCGGACGGCTGTCGATGCGCTCGGGCAGATGGCACAGGCTCAGCCCGCCGTCGTCGCCCTGCGCACGGTAGTAGCTCTCCAGCGACGGCGTGGCCCCGCCGAGGACGAGCACCGCGTCATGCTGCCTGGCGCGGTGCCGCGCCACCTCCACCGCGTGGTAGCGGGGTGGACTCTCCTGCTTGTAGGCCCGCTCGTTCTCCTCGTCCACGACGATGACGCCGATGTCCTGCAGCGGGGCGAAGATGGCCGACCGCGCGCCCACCACCAGGTCCGCCTCGCCAGCGTCGATGCGCGCCCACTCGTCATACCGCTCGCCGGCGCTCAGCGCGCTGTGCAGCAGCGCCAGCCGCTCTCCGAAGCGCGCCCGGAAGCGTCCCACCATCTGCGGCGTCAGCGCGATCTCAGGGACCAGGACGATGGCGCCACGCCCCTGCGCCAGCGCCGAGGCGATGGCGTGCAGGTAGACCTCGGTCTTGCCTGAGCCGGTCACACCATGCAGCAGCACCCCATGACGGCGCCGGCCTTCCAGCGCCTCCCGGATCCGCTCGAAGGCGACCTGCTGGTGCTGCGTCAGCTCCAGGAAGTGCGCCGGCTCCCCATGCAACTCGGCCTCCCGAGGGCGGCGGCGGACGGCCTCCTCGGCGACGGTCACCAGGCCCTTCTCCTGCAGCGCGCCAACGGCGCTCCGGGACAGGTCCGCGACCAGCAGCCCCTCCTCGGCCTCCAGCAGCTCAGAGAGCGTCTCCGCCTGGCGCGGCGCGCTGCTCTCGAGATCCTGCAGCACATCGTCCCAGTCCTCCCGCTCGGCGGGACGCGCCACCTGCTGGCGGCGCTCGCGCACCCGCGGTGGTACCAGCGAGCGCGTGACGCGCACCAGCCCGCGCTCCTCCAGAGCGGTGAGGGCAGAGCTAACCACGGACCGGCTGGCTGAGGGGTCGGTCTCCTGCAGGACTGCGACCAGGCTGTCGAGCTCCAGCGCCCCGGCCGCGCGGGCCACCGCCTCGAACACCTGCCGCTGCCTGGGAGCTTGGGACAGCTCATCGCGCGCGCG
>JBNGDZ010000082.1:12253-12923 GCA_049975765.1 Armatimonadota bacterium | reverse complement strand
GGCTTCCAGCCCGACAACAGCAAACGACGCACGGACCGAGACCGGACGTCTCCAGGGTCCGTGCCGCCGAACGGCAGGGCTCGTCGTGCTCACAGGCCGCGCGCCGTGCTACGCCCGCCGCGCGTAGCTGCCCAGCCGCTCCATGGTGGCCTCCGGGGCGCCCACCTCGCTCAAGAACTCCATGAACGCGGCGTGCAGCCGCTCAGCCTGCGCCTCGTTGCCCTCGACAATGTTATCCGTCTCGCCCGGGTCCTCCGGGATGTAGTAGACCTCGGGCTCGTACTGAGGATGGAAGTGCAGCGACCAGCCGTCATGCGCCCTGACCGCGATCCGCGTCTTCAACGGGTCGCGATCCTCCTCCAGGTAGCCGGACGAAAAGGCGAAGGGCCGGTGCTTGTCGGCCTCGCCGCGGATCACGGGCAGCACTGAGCGCCCATGCACCTCGCCCGGATCGTCCGCGCCGAGCATCTCCATGATGGTCGGCCGAATGTCGGGGGCCTGCACCAGTGCGTCGGAGCGGCCCGGATCCGCGCCGGGAACGTAGACGATCAGGGGCACTCCGGCATCCTCCTCGTACAGGGGCCACGGCTCGCCCACCAGAGTGTGCTTGCCCGCACGATTGTGCTCGCCGAGGTAGAAGCCGTGGTCCGAGGTGAAGACCAGCGCCGTG
>JBNGDZ010000082.1:0-12243 GCA_049975765.1 Armatimonadota bacterium | reverse complement strand
CCGTGTCCTCAGCGAAGCCCAGGTCGAAGAAGCGGTCGATGACCTCCCCCACCCAGCGGTCCATCATGGTCAACTCCCCGCAGTAGCGGGCGTGCATCCACCCGATCTCCTCGTCGGTGAAGTCGTCGTCGATGTAGTCGTAGGGGGCCTGGATGAAGTCCTGGCCCTCGTAGTCGGGGCAGTACATGCGGGCGTACCACAGCGGCGACAGCCACGGCTCGTGCGGGTCGAAGGTATCCACCCACAGCAGGAAGTCATCAGCCCCGCAGTTCTCCTCCATCCACCGCGCCGCATCCATGCAGGTGCGGGCGCAGAAGGCGTCCTGCTCGTCCGCCCACCAGCTTGCGTTACGCAGCCTGGCGAGCATGCTCTCCGGGGCTCGGATGCGGTCGGCGTCGCAGGGCAACTGCACCGGGCTGGCGACGCGAATCATCTCCTCCCTGCCGCCGCCCTGGCCGGCGTTATAGCGCACGCCGCGGAAGCCGCGAGTGCAGTTCGAGCCGGCGATCCCGGGCGTGTCGTAGATAATCTGGGTGGCGACGCCCTGCTCCTCCAGCGGCTCCGGAAGCGAGGACAGCTCCTCGGGCAGCGGCGACCAGCCGTAGAACGGAAAGCCGAAGCGGCCGGTCAGGCAATCCACCCGATGCGGGACCGTGGGGAACGAGCCGCAGTAGGCGCGCTCGAAGACGAACGACTTTGCCGCCAGGTAGTCCAAGGAGGGCGTGTTCATCCACTCACAGCCGTAGGCGCCGATGCGGTCGCGGCGGCAGGTATCCGACACGATCACGATGACGTTCACGTGGTCTCACCTCGGTGACCCAACGCGGTGCAGTGCCCGGCGCCTCGGAGTTCGCGTCTGGGGCAGGGGAGGCCTTCGATGTGGTGCTGGATATCGCATGAGACTGCTGGTTGCGGGCGGGGCGCCTGCATCCCAGCAGCCTACCGCCGGTGGCAACTCATGGTGCCTCGCCTCACCGGGTCACCGGCGGTCGAGGATGAACACTGGACCGCAGTGGCACCTGCGAGATGTCCGGCACGCCACCGCACCGGGCGCTGAGGCCGAGTGTGCCGGGAATCACTCTTCCTCGGACGGAGGCGCCTCCTCGTCATCGGCGCCGCCTACGTCCGGAGCCTCCTGCTTCTCCAGGTCCTCCATGGACGCGGGGAGGTCGTCCATGATGAACTGGCTGATCTCCACGACCTGGTCAGATTCGCTGGTGGTGCAGTAGTAGTTGCCGCCCTCCACCTGATCGCCGATGAGGACCTTGATGGGCTCCGAACGGTCGCGCAGGAAGATGCTGATGGCCGCCTGCGGGACCGCCAGGCCGTACTCCCGCAGCTCGGACGGAGAGGCCTTCTCCTTGATGAAGGCCTCGGCGTTGAGCGACTCCAGGTTCCAGAGGATGTCATCGACCGTCGTCTTCCGGGCGTCCACGGACCTGGGCTTCTCGACGCGCCAGCCGTCGGGGCGGCGCGCCACGGTGAATGTCAGGCCCTTGGTGCGCTCCACCCGAATGCGCTGCACATCGTCCCGCTCGAAGCGCACGATGGTCCGGTCGCGCAGGTCCAGCGGGGTCTTCTGCACCTTCTCGAGTTGGTCGGCCTCCACCATCATGGTCTCAGGGCGGGCAGAGGTGCGGACGTAGACGATCTTCTTCTCCTCCCCATCGTCGCCGACTTCGCGCGTGTCGGTCTTGCCGAAGGTGACCGTCAGGTCGCGGCCCTCTTTCAGCCGCAGGCCCAGCCGCGCCTGCGGCTTGTCAAAGCCGGGATCGACCTCGGCCTCCGCTTCCAGGAAGTCCTCGGCGCGCATATCCCCCAGGCTCCGGACAAGCTGCTTGACGTTGAACTCGTCGGCGGCCACCTGAAGCGGTTTGCGCATCCACCACTTGACGTGCGCCTCGGGCTCGGCGCGGGCGAGGACGATCTGCTCCTCACCGTGCGCCAGCTCCACGCGCTGGACGTCCTCGGGCTCCAATAGCACGACCTGCTTCTCGCGGATCTCGGTGGCGTCCTTCCACAGGGTGGTGCGTAGCGTGGCCCCGACTATGTAAAGCGTGTCGGTTTCCGCCACCGGGTCGCCGCCGATCCTGGCGTAGCGGGAGCTGCCCATGGCGGTCTCCTCGCCGACCTCCACCCTCGCTGTCCGGCCACCACCGTAGGTGACCTCGGCCACCAGGTCCGGCTCCCCAAGACCGTACTGCTCATCGGCGAGGTCGATGCCGGTGCGGCTGCTCTGCGGCTTGAGCTGAGTGACGGCCTCGATCATGCGCTTCGCGTCATCCTCGTCGGCCAGCGCCTCAATGGGGGAGGTGATGAACCAGCGGTCGTCGCGGCGCTCGATGACGATCGGCTCGTGGTCCTTGCGCTCCACGCGCAGGCTGGTGACATCCTTGATGTCGAGGCCGAAGACCTCCTTCTCCTCCGGGACCCTCCCACGCTCCTGGGTCATCACCCACGCGAGGAGGGCGACGAAGACGAGGCCGGCGGCGATGGTTGACCTCCACCTCATGATTGCCTGACGCTCCCTGACAGGTTGGCTCCCGCTCGGCTACCGGCGCCGCCACCACACGGCAAAGCCGGCGATGCCGATGAGGATCGGAACGATACCCACGGTGATGACCCAGACCACCTTCTGCTGACTCTCGTTCATGGTCAGCAGATCGGGCATCTCGTCCTTGGGCGGGATGGAGATGAGCTTCTCATTCTCGACGAGCCAGTTGATGGATGCCAGCGCGAAGACCAGGTTCCCGATGAGGCCGTGCTCGCGAAGGTAGCGATCGGTCATGAACTCGCCGTCGCCGACCACGACCATGCGGAGGGCATCCTCGTCCTCCTCCGGCGGCTGCATGCCGTAGGGGTCGGGCGGCTGGCGGCCGGCGTCCACCGCAGCAGCCAACACGAACGGTCCACCGCCAGCGGCTGGCCCCTCGCCCGCCGGCTCGAGCGACGCCTCAGGACTGCTCTCCAGCAGGAGCTGCGCCTGCTTTCCCTGCGGCGGCGCGCCGGGCATGGAGGGGTCCTCGGGCATGGTGTCGATCAGCTCCAGCGGCCGGACGGTCGGGAGGGCAATGGCAAAGCGGCCGAGGGGCTTGGTGATCTGGTGGCTGCCGAGGTTGGTGACCATCGGCACCTCCTTGCGACCGTAGATCCCGTACCTGGCGTCGGCCACAGCGCCTGACTTGGGCACGATGCCCCACGGCTCAAGCAGCTCGCTGAGGTCCGGGCCGCCCGGCTCGAGGGCCACCAACAGGTTGCCGCCCTGTTCGGCCCAGGAGCTGATGGCCTGGATCTCGGCGTCGCGCAGAGGCTGTGTCGGTCCCGCAATGACCAGCACCGCGCAGTCGCCCGGGATCTTCGGCTCCGCCTCCGCCATGAGGTTGAGCGTCTTGACCTCGTACTGCTGGGCCTGCAGCTCGCTCTTGAGGCTGCTGATGCCATCCGGACCGGTATCGTCGGGGTTGACCTCCCCGTGACCGATCAGGAAGTAGATGTTCGTCTTCTCCCCGGTGCTGACGGCCAGGATGGCGGAGGTGATGTCCTCCTCTGAGCCGTCGTAGACCTTCTCCTCCTTGTCGCCGGACTTCACCACGATGGTTCCCCGCTGCATGATGTCGTGCTCTTTGACCTTGTCCACGTCCAGGTCGGGGTCGTAGTACTCGACCCTGAGCTTGGGGCTGAGCATATTGTACTCGCGCAGGCGGTTGCGGATCTCGCCCGAGGTGGGAGACTGGGGGTCGAGGAAGGCCAGGACGGTGACCTCCTCCTCAAGGCCCCGCACGATCTCCTCACTCTGCTCGGCCAGCGAGAAGCGCTTGTTCTCGGTGAGGTCCTTCCGCAGGTGCGGGCGGCGGGCCACGATAACGTTGACGAGCACCAGGATGCCCAGGACGAAGAGCACAAAGACGATGCTGTTGGTGCCCAATCGCGCTCCCCGCGTGCCGGCGGCGGCCACCACTCGTTGCCAGTGCGCCACCACGAAGAACAAGGCCAGCGCGACGGTCAAACCGGCGACGATCTTGGCCGTCAGGCCGAAGGCGGTGGTGACGGCCACGATGGCCAGCAGCGCCAGCAGGCCCAGGGCCGCCAGCCATCCGGCCCACATCGCCACCTGCTCCACCGGGGAGAGCTGCTCGGCCTCAACCGCCAGCCGCGGATCGGCCATCGGCCGCCGCGCCCTCTCCGGCTCCTGCTGAGTGGTCTCATCCGACATCCGTGTCACCTGCCCAATATCAGTGAGCGCTCTGTTGGCTGCCGTCCAGCACCAGTGGTCTCAAGCAGTGCGCCGGTTCTCAACGGTGCGCACTGAGAGCATCAGGAAGAACGCGATCAGCGACAGGAAGAACACGACAGGCCGCAGGTCGATGATGCCCTTGGAGAAGTCCTGGATGTTCTCGAAGACGGAGATGTACTTCGCCACCTCGCCGATCTCGCTGCTGATGTTGTAGCCCAGCCAGCCGATGAGCCAGAAGAACAGCAGCATCACGAAGCCCAGCAGCCCCGAGGCGATCTGATTGGAGGTGAGGGAGCTGGCGAAAAGGCCAATGGCCAGGAAGGACATGCCGGCCAGCAGCATCCCGATGTAGCCCGTCAGCACCACCATCCAGTCGGGGTCGCCGAACTTCTCGAGGATCAGCGGGAACTCCAGACTCGCCACCAGCGCGATGACCAGCAGCGTGACGGCGGCCAGGTACTTGCCCAGGACCAGCTCAACGTCGCGAACCGGATTGGTCATCAGCAGCTCGATGGAGCCGGAGGCCCACTCCTGGGCGAGCAGGCCCATGGTGATCACCGGACTCATGAACAGGATCAGGAAGACCATGACCCGGATGATGTAGGTGGGATCGGCCTCTATGCCCGACGCAGTGTAGGTCAGGGCGAAGATCAGCCCGCCGACGCCCAGGAGGAAGCCCAGCACGACGTAGCCCATCGGCGAGACGAAGTAGGAGCGCAGCTCCTTGCCGGCGATGGTGAGCACCTTGCGCATCGTCTACTCGACACCTTCCTCTTCCGTGGTGAGCTGCCGGAAGACGTCCTCGAGGGTCATCTCCACCGGGCGCAGCTCCAACAGGCCCCAGCCGCGGCTGACGGCGAACTCCGCGATCTCTGCGCGCACGTCGGTTCCCACGGCCGTGTCCACGTGGTAGCTCCCATCGCCCACGCTGCGCACGCCCACGACATCGGGCAGGTCCAGAAGCTGCCGGGATACGTTCTCATCGTCCCGGGCGAGGGTGATCAGGATGGTCTCCGCCTCGCGGATCTGAGCGGTCAGGGCCTCCGGCGTGTCCTCGGCGATGATGCGGCCGTGATTGATGATGATGACCCGCTCGCAGGTCATCTGCGCCTCGGGGAGGATGTGCGTGGAGAGCATGATGGTGTGCTGGCCCCCGAGACTCTTGATGAGGTTGCGCACCTCGATGATCTGATTGGGATCCAGGCCCACGGTGGGCTCATCGAGTATCAGCACGGGGGGCTCGTGCAGCAGCGCCTGCGCCAGGCCCACGCGCTGGCGGAAGCCCAGCGAGAGCGTCCCGATGATGTTGTCGGCGCGCTCGGCAAGCCCGCAGGTCTCCAAGACGTACTCCATACGCTCCTCCACGTCGGCCCGGCTCATGCCCCGCAGACCGCCGCAGTAGCGCAGATACTGCGTGATACGCATGTCCCGGTACAGGGAAGAGGTCTCGGGGAGGTAGCCGATGGCGCGCCGCGACTGCAGCGACTGGTCTGTGACATCGAAGCCGGCCACGTCCGCTTCGCCGGCGCTGGGCGGGATGAAGGAGGTCAGGATGCGCATCGTGGTGGTCTTCCCGGCGGCGTTGGGGCCCAGGAACCCCACGATCTCGCCCTCATCGACCTCGAAGCTGACGTCGGCGATGGCCTGATGGTTCCCGTAGTACTTAGTCAAGCCCTCGCAGCGTATCATGCGGCGATCCTCCCGGGGAGATAGTGCCCTGTGGGCTTGCTGGTGGCCCGGCAATGGACGACGGCTCAGTCCCGCCGCATCCTCTCTGCGCGGGGGGATTGAGCCGATGCATTGTCTTACATGCCCATCGGTAGGTCGGCCGTCATCCCTTTGAACGACTGTGAGTATAGCAAAGTTCCCGAGGCGGGGCAAGGGCTCCGTTCGCGCGCTCTGCCGCCGACTGCCGCGTGCACCGAGAGCCGCAGCAGTGAGAGCGCCCACTGCTTCCGGCTCGGAGCCGGCGATCCGCAGCGGCGCATGCGCAGTTCGGGTGCCAGGAGGGAGATTGTCTGGGGCATCGAGCAGGGGCTTGGACGGCCGGCAGGGAATAGGCAGACCGGCACTCGGCGGCTCTCCTGAGGAGGCGACACTACCCGAGATAGCTGCAACGGCACCGTACCCGTCCAGCGGCTGAGCTGCGACGCCTCTGGTAGCTGCCGCAAACTGAGCCGGAAAGCCGCTTATCCAGCTTCAAGATCGACGTGAGGTGAGACGAATGGCGTTGAGAGCGACGGCGGCCGTCATCGCGATTGTGCTCTGCATGGCCCCCATGACGCCGGCAGAGACGCTGGAGGCGACGTTCGACGATGCGGCGGCGCTGGAAAACTGGATCACAGACACCCGGACCTGGACGATCGAGGGCGGCGTGTTGCGACAGCCCGAAGCCGGGCTTAGCAAGGCCCGGGCCTTCCTGCCGGAGGCCTTCAGCGACGTAACCGTATCGGTGCGGTTCTTCATCCATCCCACGGGAAATGGCGTCAAGGCCCCGGGGATCATCTACCGCGCGATCGATGAGATGACCTACTACTATATCCACTTCGATAGCAGGAATAGTCAGGTCGTGTGGGTCCGCTCGACCCTTCAGAACGAGTGGACCGACGCCCGGCGCCACCGACCTATCGAGATCAGCGAGGAACAGTGGCATACGGCGCGCGTGGAGGCCGTCGGGGACGAGCATCGTGTCTACATGGACGGGGAGCTTCTGTTCACCGAGCAGGATGACACGCTGGAGGCCGGCGTGGTGGGCCTCCGGACGGGCCAGGGCGACATCTCCTTCGACGACCTCCGCGTCGAGGGCGAGCCGGCGGAGCTGGAGGGCGAGTTCACCGTCGCACAGGTGCCCTGGACGGCGGTGTGCACCGATGCCGGCGCGGGCGCCTACGAGGCCTTTCCCGACGTGTGCCTCACCGACGATGGGGAGCTGCTGTGCGTCTTCTACGCCGGCTACGGGCATGTGGCCTTCCCCAACGACGACCTGCCGCGCGGCGGGCGGGTCAGCATGGTCCGCTCGACCGACTTGGGCCGGACCTGGAGCGAGCCGGAGATCGTCGTGGATACGCCCATCGACGACCGCGACCCGTCGATCACGCAGCTAAGCAACGGGGACCTGCTCGTGAGCTACATGAGCTACGTCAGGGAGCGCCGGCCCACGCATGAGGTCTTCATCGTGCGCTCCAGCGACAACGGGCAGACCTGGTCCGAACCGCAGCGCATCGAGCTGCCCTTCGGCGGCGCTCAGGGCGTCTCCGAGCCGGTCACCGAGCTTGAGGACGGCACACTGCTGCTGCCGGTCTACGGAACCAGGCTTGAGGGTGAGAAGAAGCACCCCTGTGGGGTCGCCCGCAGCACCGATGGCGGCGAGACCTGGGAGGTCACGGTCATCGAGCAGCCCGGCCCTGAGCCCCTCTACGAGCCGTCCATCGAGCCGCTGCCGGACGGCCGCATCTACATGCTGATTCGTCCCACGATGCACTGGTCACAGTCCACGGATGGAGGCGCGACCTGGGCCGAGCCGCAGAAGCTGGGCATCTCGGGCGATGCGCCCTACCTGCTGCTCACCTCGGAGGGCGTGCTGCTGACCGGCTTCCGGCACCACCCCACCCACAGCACCTCCATCGCCTGGAGCACGGACCTGGGCGAGACATGGGAGGGCCCGAAGCTGATCGACCGCGTCATCGGCGGCTACCCCAGCTTCGCGGAGCTTCCCGACGGCCGCGTGCTGATGGTCTACTACACCGAGGGCGGCGGTTCCGACATCCGGCAGGTCTACCTGGACGTGAGCCAGGAGGGCGTGGAGGTGCTGCCGCCGGAGGAGTAGGAGAGCGAGGCTGACACGGCGTAGCCGCATCAGCGGAGGACAAAGACCGTGGAGCAGAGCGAGATCATCGAGCGCAACATGCGCGTTGCGCGCCAGTTCGCGGACTGGATGCGCGAGCGCTTCGGCGACGTGGTGCTTGAGGCCCGGGTCTACGGCTCGACGGCGCGAGGCGAGGCCGACGAGGACGCGGACGTGGACGTGTTCTTCTTGCTCTCGCGCCGACTGACCTTCGAGGAACAGCTCGAGGCAGCCGGGAAGGCCTTCGACCTGGACATGCAGCACGGGACGTGGACCGGCTGGATGACTGAAACGAAGGAGCGCTGGGAGTCGCCGGTGGTCCACGGCAGTGGTTGGGCACGTGCGGTGAGGCGCGAGGGGGTGCCGGTGTGAGCGAGGTCGCTCTACCCGTTAGCCTCTGGATCACACCTCAGTGGAGTGACAGAACTCGTTCCTGTGTCGTGGGCCTCGACGAGTTCCTCCACCGCATGTCGCATCCGTCGGAAAGAACGTGATCTCTCCGCCAGCAGCGAGAAGTCGAGTTCGCTCGTCAGGCTGACCTGGTCACTCGTTTCCTTGTAGGTCCTCGTGGCGGGCATCCGGTCTCGCAGCCAGGCTTTAGGGTTGGGAGGGCGCGATGCGGGCCATTCCGCGTCCGTGCAGAGATCACACTTGCCACGTAGTGTCTCGATGCTCTCGACGAACCAGGACTCGTACTGCCTCTCTGCACAGACGACCGCTGCGGGGATACTCGGGCTAAGCGCCTCGATACGGTGCCGGAGGTGGCAGGCCAGGGCACAAGGGATGTCGTCGTCGGCATCGACGAGCACGATCACGCCGGCCGCTTCCGGCTCCTTAAGAGCATACCTCACGAACCTCTCGATGCCGCCCCGCGTGGTGAGGTTGGTGCGACCGTGTGCGTTCTTGGGGGGCCCGATCTCCAGGTCAAAGCGTCGCAGGAACTCGTACAAGAGGCGTCGCAGCAGCAGGGGCACCGCATCGACCTCGCCATCTCCCTCGACGATCGGGACAAGAACGGCCATGTCAGTCGGCCCTGCCCGCAGCGGTCTCCCGTCGCAGCCCACCATTAAGGCGAAGCAGGTCGCCGGCGGAGAAGAGCTGCTCCTCGACTGCTTCTCGTTGCGTCTCGTCAATCGGACCGATCTGTGCCTCGCCGTCTATGGACTCAACAACGAGGAGGTCATCAGCGTCGAATCGGGAGATCAAGTCCGGGCTATGTGTGGTCAGCAGGATCTGCGTGCTGCGCGATGCCTCAATGAAGCTGTCACACAGCAGCCCCATGGCACCTGGGTGCAGGGTCAGTTCTGGCTCCTCGACGGCGACCAGACTCGGGGGTGGAGCCTGATAGAGGGAGACGAGCAGACCAAGGACTCTGAGCGTGCCGTCTGACTGCTGCGCTGCCTCCATCCAGTGCGCCTTCTTCGGCGCGGGGTGATGCAGTTCGATGACGATGCGCCCACCGACCTGACGTGTCCGGATATGATCGACGTTGTCCACGATTCGCGATAGCTCTTCGGCAATGGTGTCGAGTCGCTCCGGAGCATCTTGCTGCATGCGCCTGAGCACGGATGCGAGGTTGATGCCCTTCTCCTCCAGCCGCGACCCCTCAAAAGGCCGTTGAGGCTCACGCAGCACGTCGGGGTAGATGGAGTAGAAGTCCATGTTCGTGAGTGTGCGAACCGCGTGCCTGTAAAGCGGCTGCGCGCTGAGCAGTGGTAGCACCAATGTCCGCTCGCCTAGCTCGGGCACAACGCCCTCCGGTCGGATCCGCCAGTTAGTCTGCTCAACATCGAACGCGTGGGGGAGGACCGTGTCCTCGGCGCCACCGGCCATGAAGGTCTCGCGGCGGACATGGTACTCGCCTCCCTTGCCGCCGAGCTCAAGGCGGTAACGCCATCGCGTCTCTGCCTCTCGTCCCTCCACGCAGAGGGCGACGCTTGCGTAGGGCTTGTATGGTGACCACTGACGAATCGCCCCAATGCCCCCCCTTCGCATCACCGCGGAGTCGATCCCGAACGCAAGGCAGTCGCGCAGGAAGCGGAGGGCGTCAATGAAGTTGCTCTTGCCGGCCCCGTTACGGCCAACAAGCACTCGGAGAGGTCCCAGGGCGACCTTCTGACTGCCGATGTTCTTGAAATGCTCGAGTTCGACCGTCATCAGCATACCGCTCACTCCACCATGGGCAGGCCTAAGGCATCCGCCACCCATTCTTGCTTGCTGATCGGTCGCTGTCAACCCTCATCGCTCCAGCAGCGTGACGGCCGTCTGCGCCAGGACGGCGGCGCCAGCAGGTAGGACCTGCTCGTCGTTGAGGTCGAAGCGCGTGCTGTGTGCCGGCCACACGAAGCCGCCGGCCTCGTCGCGGGTGCCCAGCCGCACCATCGCCGCCGGGATCTCGCCCACGTGCTGGAAGAACGCGAAGTCCTCCGCGCCCAGGCTGGGGTAGGGCAGCTTTTCCACCGCCTCCTCGCCCAGCACCTGGCGCGCCGCGTCGGCCACGGCGTCGAGCACCCACTCCTCGTTCCACAGCGGCGGATAGCCCTCCTGGAGCTGCACCTCCAGCCGCGCACCCGTGGCGGCCACCATGTCGCGAAGTCGGTTACCGATGAAGTCCACGATGCGGTCCCGCGTCTCCGCCTCGTAGGTGCGGATCGTCCCGCTAAGTTCGACGCGGTCGGCCAGCACGTTGCGGCGGGTGCCCCCGGAGATCGTCCCGAAGCTCACGACCTTGCGGTGCATGGGGTCGGTGCTGCGGGCGACGAACTGCTCGATGGCGGCGACGGCCCGGGAAGCGGCCGAGATGGCGTCGATGCCGAGGTGCGGACGGGCCGCGTGCGAGGAGTCGCCGATCACCGCCAGGTCCACCGAATCGCTCTGGGCGGTCATGAAGCCGCGGTTGAGGCCGATGTGTCCCGAGGTCAGCTCAGGGAAGACGTGCAGGGCGGCGATGGCGGAGACCTCGGGCTCGTGCAGGCAGCCGTCCTCGATCATGCGAAGCGCTCCCCCCGCGCCCTCCTCGCCGGGCTGGAAGATGAGCTTGACGTTGCCCTGCAGGTCCTCGCGGCGGTCGCTCAGGATCGCCGCCGCGCCGAGCAGGCACGCCGTGTGAGCGTCATGCCCGCAGGCGTGCATCATCCCCTCGCGCTGCGAGGCATACTCCGCCCCGGTCTCCTCGGTCATCTCCAGGGCGTCCATGTCCGCGCGCAGCGCGACCGTCGGCTCGCCCTCCCCCCAGATCATCGCCACGACGCCGGTCTCGCCGATCCCCTCATGGACGTCCTCAATGCCCATCTCCCGCAGCCGCTCGGCCACGAAAAGGGCCGTCTCGTGCTCCTGCATACTGGGCTCGGGGTGCATGTGCAGGTGCCTGCGCCACTCCACCAGCCGCGGTGCCAGCTCGCGCGCGCGCTCAAGCACGGGATGCTCCTCGCCACTCATGGTGATCCCTCCAGGAGACCGCTACGTGATCTCATGCCTCTCAGCGCAACGCCAGAAGCTCCCGCGCCTCCGCCACGGGAAGCCACTCCACGGAGCCGTCGGCGTAGACCGCATTGATGCCCTCGTCATGGATGCCCATCTCGGGCACGGCCTCCGGGCCGCCGACAGGCGCGGGATCGTCCACGGAGGTCTCGAACAGCAGGATGGTCCTGCCAGGCTCCTCCAGCCCCTCGATAACGGCCCCCACCAGCTTCTCGTTCATGGCGTAGCCGACCTGCCGGTCGGGCCGCGCCGGACAGCGGAGCAGCTCTGGAGTCTCCAGGTAGGGCGTGATGGCCTCCACCCAGTTCTGGCCCGGCAGCGCGCCGTCATGATCCCGGGCGTACTGTCTGAAGGCGGCCGCCACCGCGCGCAGCCGCTCTCGGCAGTTGCGGGCCTGGGGGCCGCCCGGCTCGCCGCCACCGGCCATCATGGGTGCCAGCAGCGACCATACCGCGTCCGGGTCCATCCTGCCGGATCGCCGGTACTCCACCGTCCCGGTGACCTGCATGGCCTCGAGGTCAATGACGTAGAGGGAGCCGCCATCAACGATGAGCGCCTGCGGCCCCGCGCCGTCGGACTGAACGACGACGGGCTGCGTAGGGCCCTGCTGTTTCATTGCGTTCATCAGCAGCATCAGACCGGCCGCGTCGCCGCCGCCATGCTCGGCCATCATGAAGAACATCAT
>JBNGDZ010000081.1:0-13033 GCA_049975765.1 Armatimonadota bacterium | reverse complement strand
CCCCCAGCAGATGCAGCAGATCGTAGGCGCCGTTGAGCGTCCCCATCTCCGACTGCCCCGCGACGAGCAGATAGCCCTCGTCCAGCGTGCGCAGCAGTCGGCCCTCCGGACCGAGCTCCGGCAGGCGGAGACCGGCGGCGAACTGCTCGACCGCCTTCGCGCCCACGAGCACCGCCGGCCGATCCGGAAGCGGCGCGGCCTGAACCGGCACCCCCGCGCCCGACATCCGCTGCAGGTAAAGCGCAATCTCCTCCGCCGCCAGCGCCACCGTCTCCGAGGGCTCGGCGCCGGTGACGATCACCGCAGTGGGCCTGCCATCCTCAACGAGCGTGATTGGCCCGGCGAGAGCAGCGCAGCAGACCACAGTGGCGGCGATGATAGCGGCAGGCCGAGAGCGCATTGGGCGCACCTCCGTCGATCGGCATCAGCGTGCCAGAAACGCTTCGCCGCATCGGCTCGCCGCTCCTTCGCGATGGGAAGGGTCGGGCATCGCTGTGAGACTGTGATCCGGGCGGAGGATACAGCCCCGGTGGGAAGAAGGGGGCATCGCAGGCAGATAGAGGGAAGTGAACGAGGAGACCACCAGCCATGTTCGACATGACAGTGGGATGCGGGACGTGGGCGATGCGCCCGACTCCGCCCGCCGATCCCGGGTCCCTCGAGACCATGCTGCGGGAGGAGGGCATCACGCACGCATGCGCCTACGCGCTGGAGGCCTGGTTCTGGCCCGATCCGCAGGAGGCGAACGAGCTGCGGCTTGCCGAGGTCGCGGGGTCGGACTTCTTCGTGCCCTCCGCGGTGCTCAACCCGACGCTGCCCGGATGGCCGAAGGCCTACGACCGCTGCCGGCGGCAGTGGCGGGTCCCGCTGGTGCGGCTCATGCCCGGCTACCACGAGTATGAGCTGCAGGCCGCGGACGACCTGGCCGAGCGGGCGGCCGCAGACGGTGTGGTGGTGGGCGTGCACCTGCGGGCCGAGGACGAGCGTATGCAAAACCCCATCGCCATGGTCCCGGGCGTGCCGTTCGCCGATGTGGTGGCTCTGGCCGAGGGGCACCCCGAACTGCAGGTCGTCGTCTTCGGGCTGTCGAGGCTGCGGGAGCTGTCCGACTTCGTGCCCGATGATCTTATGGCCCGGCTCAACTCACCCGAGCGGCCCGCGGCGATGGCCAGCATTCCCGAGAACCTGTGGATCGACCTCAGCTTCTTCGAGTACGAGTCCTCGCTCGTGACGGCCCTGAAGCTCTTCCGCGCGGACCGGCTGCTCTTCGGCACGCACGCGCCGCTGTTCTACCCGCGCTCCAACGTGCTCAAGATCGCCAACTCCGAGGCGGACGATGAGGCGAAGGCCGCCGTCTGGGCGGGTAACGCCCGCGCCCTGTTGGGGGTGACGGCATGAACGCCATCGACATCCATGTGCACCATCCGTGGACCGACCCGCAGGCCCGGCCCGACTACCGCCTGCAGCGGCTGAAGTCACTCGCCGAGCAGAGCGGCATCGACCGGATCCTCGCCCTGACCGGCGGTAGCGGCACGTCTCCCGAGGAGCTGCAGCGGCGGAATGACTGCACGCTGCGGCTGCTGGAGGAGGCGCCCGACTTCTACTGCGGCGCCATGTACCTCAGTCCGAACCATCCGCCGGAGTTCATCCGCCAGGAGGCGCGCCGGTGCGCTGCGGCGGGCATGGCGGCCATCAAGCAGGGCATCGAGGTGAACGCTCGCGACCAGCGCATCGACCCCATCGCGGAGGCGGCGGGGGAGCTGGGGATCCCCATACTCTTCCACGCATGGTATAAGATGGTCGAGAAGTACCCTGAGGAGTCCGACGCCTCCGACATCGCACACCTGGCGCGCCGTCACCCCGACACCCGCTTCATCATGGCGCACCTCACCGGCGTCGGCCGGCGGGGGGTGCAGGACATCGAGGACCTGCCCAACGTGTCGGTGGACACCTGCGGCGGCTGGTATGACACGGAGATGGTAGAGTACGCCGTAGAGCACCTTGGCGCCGAGCGCGTCGTCTACGGCTCGGACTACCCGGGCCGGGACTATGCGCCCCAGGTGGGACGCGTCATGGGCGCCAGGCTCTCGGCGGAGGATCGCGAGAGGATCCTGTGGCGTAACGCCGCCGCACTGCTGGGTCTCTCGTAGCAGGTGTCGGAGCCCTGTCCGGCGTAGGGCGTCGCGGTGAGAGGATGACCTGATATGCTGCGAGCATGCGTCTTGGTGGTCGTGACGGCGGCGTGGATGAGCGCGGCCATGAGCCCGAGCTGGTGCCAGGCCACACCGCCGTCGGAGGCCGGAAGCACCTACCCGGGACCGCAGCCCGATCCGGCGACGTGGCCCGAGCCGACGCACTACATCGCGCCTGGCGGCTCGGACGAGAATCCGGGCACCTCGCCCGATGCGCCGTGGCGGACCTTCGCGCACGCCATCCCCCGCCTGCAGCCGGGCGATGTGCTGGGGGTGATGGATGGCGTCTACGAGCCGGGGACGACCGGACTGATCCGCGTGGACTGCGCTGACAGCGCCGCCAGAGGGAGGCCGGAGGCGCCGATCACCGTGAGGGCCATCAATGAGCGCAGGGCCCATCTCAAGTCAGACGGCCTGGTGTCGGCCATCGGGACGAATGGCTGCGAGTACTGGGACTTCTTGGGCCTGCTGGCGACCGGTGCCGACAGGGAGGCCTCCCGGGGCAACTATAACGTCATCGCCATAGACCACAGCCATTGCGTGTCGCTCAAGCGCTGCCTCGCCGCGCGCGCCAATCGCACCGGGTGGAACGCCAACAACCAGATCGCGTCGATCCGCTACTGCACCGACGTGACGGTCGAGGAGTGCGAGTTCTACGCCCACCACCGCCACGCGCTGAGCCTGTGGAAGAGCCACAACTGCACGGCGCGTCGCAACTACATCAACCCCCGCTACCATCGCGGGCCGGGCGAGCGGGGTGACGAGGCCATCGTCTTCTACCAGTCCTCGTGGTGTATCGCCGAGAACAACATCAGCGAGGGCTACAACCTGGGGTTCCAGGCCCACGGCGGGGTGACCTACGACGGCCTGCCCGGCGGCAGCTACAACCTGTTCTTCGGCAACATCTCCATCGACGCCTACAACGCCACGCGGGTGGACGCGCGCCTGCGCCCGCACTCTGAGATCAAGCCGGCCATCGGCAACCATTTCCGGGACTTCCTGGTGGTCCGGCCGCGGAAGTTCGGGATCTGGCTCAGCAGCACCACCGACACGCTGGTGGAGCACGCCACCATCCATGCCGGGGAGACCGACGGCTTCGTGGCCGACGAGCGCGCCGACGCACAGTACGAGGACGTTCCGGGCGGCTGCAGCTTCACGCTGCGGGACTCGCTCATCTGGGGCTGCACGGGCGCGGGCGTTCGGACGACCTATCCCCGCTGGATGGTGGAGGGCTGCAACCTCTACGGCAACGCCGGCGGCGACGTCCTGCCGCTGGAGCTTATCACCAACGCTGTGGGCCATGTGCGCAAATGCAGGAGCGTCCGCCCGACAGGTATGGGCCTGGGCGAGGGCGAGTGCATCGTGTGGGTCCCGGAGGCCTCCGGCATCGCCGGACACAACGCCGGCGCGACCGCTGGCGCCAGTGTGATCTATCGCTACATGGACGGGGAGTTGACCGACGATCCTCTCTGGGACCCTGAGAACGGTGAGTTCCCGCACGGCGCGTTGGTGGCGGGCATCAACGACACCGCCGGGGACTCGCTCTTCGACGTGCACACCCGGCTGAACGTCAACTGCAACGGGTGCACGCTCCCCTACAGCCGGTAGCACCCAGCGGCTGCGCCTCCCACCGCTGCGAGGCCGCAGACCTGTTCACTGGCGGCACGGTCTGTTAAGCACCGCGGCCCCAGGCGGGGGGAGACCTGGAGCCGCAGATGCTCCGTCTTGCGACGGAAATCTCGTGCGTCAACTACTCGTTTTCTGGTTCAGCATTCGCCGCGGGCGGCTTAAGGACCTTCTTCATCTGTTCCACCATCTCGGCCATGCTGACCATATTATCATCATTCGCGTCCGTCGTGTCAAACCACTTCTGCCATTCGTCGGCCGAAACCTGCCCGTCACCGTTCTCGTCCATCACGCGAATGAGGGCCTGGACCATGTTCGGTCGCTGCTGTGGCGCGCCGCGCAGGTCCTGGATCTCCTGCTCTGTGATGACCCCGTCCCCGTCCGGGTCCATGCGCTCAAAGATCTCTGCGCGCCCGGGCCACTCGGTGCGCGAGAGCTGCCCGTCGCCATCCGCGTCGAAGCGCTGAAGCATCATCTGCCAACGCTCGCGTGTGGCTTGTCGCTGACCGGGACCGCCGCCGTTGCGGCCTCCCCTCTCGGCAGCCTCCGCGGAGGTTACCATACCATCGGCATTCTTGTCAAGAGCAGTGAAGATTATCTTTGGCCCCCCGAATTCGTCCTCACTGAGCGCCCCGTCGTTGTTCTCGTCGAAGCGCTGCAGCATCTGCTCCCACATCTGCTGACGATCGCGCCCGAGCCGCTGTCGGCCCTGCCACCGCCGGGCCTGCAACTCCTCCGGCGTGATGCTGCCGTCACCGTTGGCATCCATGCGAAGGAAGGCGTTCTCGCGACCCTGGAACTCGTCGCGATCGATTGTGCCATCACCGTTGGCGTCGTGCCTCTCGAGGAAGGTCTTGGCCCGTCCATTGGGCTCGGGGGCTGCCGGGTCATCACCATCGGGGGCGGCCACTACCATCGCGACCGCCACAGTCAAGACAATGGAGGCTGCAATCACAACAACGCGACGTCTGAGCACTGATGGCACCTCCTCGCCAGCTTGCTTCAGGGCCATCGACGCCCGAGGCGCCGTCCAGGTTCACGCTCAGGCAGGGAATCCTCGGCCCGCGGGCGAATGCGCCCCGCACAGACCCAGCTTTGTCTTCTGTCGGAGCGCCATCGATGAGCCACGTGATACAGAGCGATCCCCAGCAGGCCCACGAGCGGCTCCCCGCGCCCGCCGGAATCGGGGCGCTGACCGTGCGCGCGGTGCTGCTGACGGTGGGCCTGACCTTCGCCACCTACATCGGCATCACGCGCCTGGGCTACGTGCGCATCTGCTGGGTCCCCTACATCGTCCCTCCCGCACCGGCGATTCTGTTCCTGTTGATCCTGGTGGGCCTCAACGCCGGGCTGTGGGCGCTGTGGCGATCCGGTCGGATGCCCCGGCTGCTGGCCCCGTTCTCTCGGGGGGAGCTGCTGGTGGTATATGCGGCCCTGGCCGCCTCGCTGGCGATGGAGCGCGCCGGCTATATCCTCCACTACCTCATGTTCCCCAAGTACTACGGCACCGACGTAGACGGCTACCGGGAGCTGTTCCAGTACTACCCCGACTTCTACATCCCCCACGATACCTGGGTCGTGGAGGGCTTCTTCGAGGGCACCGCCAGCGGGCGTGTGCCCTGGGACCTGTGGTGGGGACCTCTGGGCTGGTGGACGCTCTTCTGCCTGGTGCTCACCTTCACCGTTCTCTGCCTGGTGGCCATCTTCCGCAAGCAGTGGAGCGAGAACGAGCGGCTGACGTATCCGATGCTGTTCCTGCCGCTGGAGATTACCGGCGGCTTCTCGGGCTCCTCGCCGGCGAAGTCCTTCTTCACGGACCCCGTCATGTGGCTGGGCTTCGGCGTGGCGGCGCTGTTCAACATCATCAACATCATTCACGCCTTCTACCCCGCATTCCCCCAGATCGAGAAGTACATGCCGGTGGCGGCAGGGATCACCGAGGGGCCGCTGCGCTATCTGCGCCCCATGAACTTCTCGCTCGCCCTGGAGGTATGGGGGCTGGCCTACCTGATGTCCGGCGAGGTGCTGCTGACGGCCTTCGGCAGCTACTTCTTCATGAAGCTCGTCAAGATCACGGGTCGCAGCCTCGGCTATCGCGGCGCCGGCTTCCCCTTCTACCAGGAGGTGAGCGCGGGAAGCTGCATCGCCTTCACGACCTTCATGCTCTGGGCCGCCAGGCCGCACCTGAGGCGGGTCTGGCGCAGCATCCTCCAGGGCGCTCGGGAGTATGACAGGGCCGAGCCGATGTCCTACCGCGCCCAGACGGTGGGCTTCGTCGGCGGCACGGTGGCGATGATGTGGATGCTCAACCATGCCGGGATCCGCGTCGGGCCGCTGCTGGCCTACTTCATCACCCTCTGGATGTTCGTGCTGGTGGCCGCCCGGATCCGTGCCGAGGCCGGCCCCCCGGTCCTCTGGACACATCCTTACGGCTTTGACACCGTGGTGCCGGTACATCTCCTGGGCAATCGCTGGCTCCGCGGCACGGGCTCCCCGCAGTCCATGGTGCTCTACTACGCCCTGTTCTGGATCGGTCGCACGGTCCTGGCGCACAGTGCGGGCCAGGCCTTCATCGATGGTCTCAAGCTGCCCGATTACGTGCGCGCCCGGCGGAGCAGCTTCGCGTGGCTGATGCTGGCGGCCTGCCTGGTGGCTCTGGGGCTCACCTTCTGGTACCACCTCGACGTGGGCTACAAGTACGGCCAGGGGCTGATCGGTGCCAAGACGGGGCGGGCGGGGCGGTCGTGGGCGCTGAACTGGTCGAGAGGCAACTACCGGCTCCTGGATCAGGCACTGGCGAACCCCCAGGGGCCCGACTGGACCCGCGTGGGCTTCTACGGAGCCGGCTTCGCGCTCACGGCCATCGTCACCTACGCGCGCATGCTCATCTCCAACTTCCCGTTCCATCCACTGGGCATCATCATGGGCACGCTGTACAACGATTGGTCGCCCTACTGGGGCCCGTTCCTGGGGGCGTGGATCGCCCAGCGCCTGACGCTGCGCTACGGGAGCCTGCCGGCCTACCGACGGGTGGTTCCGGCCTTCCTGGGGCTGTTCTTCGGCCACGTGCTGATCGGGGGGATCGTGTGGCGGATCTTCATCAACTACTTCATCGACCCGGTCATCTCGTTCCGCTACTACCTCAACCTCGGCGGTTGATGTGCCGGCCCGCCGAGTTGGCGCCTTCGGTACAGTCACACGGGGGCGGTCACGCTCGACCGCCCCCGTCCTGGCCTCGCACTCGACGAACGAAATGCGTCGGCTGCGCGCGGGTGCTCGGCTGCCTCAGCGGCCCCACCAGAACTGCGAATCCCCGTAGAGGCCGTTGTCGCCCTCCAGCGTCTGGCGGTTCATCCACTTGGCGTGGCCGTCGATGAACCCGACATTCGCGCCGTCGTTGTGGCGGATGTCCAGACGCGCAAAGCCGTCCTGGCCATAGGCGTAGTGGTCGGGGTACCTCGCGAGGTAGTAGGTGGGGTAGACCACGTAGTACTTGCAGTCAGTGAACCAGATGGTCTCCGCCGGGGTCTCGAAGTCGGACATGTTGAGGTAGTAGTAGAAGTAGGTCACCCAGTAGTTCATCCCATACCCCAAGTAGCTATCACGGCCGTTGTAGTGCCAATCGTAGGTGGGGACCGAGGGGCAGACGTAGAGCTGCTCGTTCTTGACGTACGGGTAAACCTGCTGTGGCCAGTTGTAGTAGGGGGCGTCCCACGGCCATGAGGGCTCGCCCGGGTTCTGCGGATAGCGGGTCCCGGCAAGGTGGCCGAAGAGGCAGTCGTCGTAGTCAGTGGTGTACATGTGTGCCCCAAGCACCAGTTGCTTCATGTTGCTCAGACAGCTCGTCTGCTTGGCCTTCTCCCTGGCCCGCGCGAAGACCGGGAAGAGGATGGCTGCCAGGATAGCAATGATCGCTATCACCACTAGCAGCTCGATCAGCGTGAAGCCTTTACGCATTGTGTCGACACCTCCTGATGATGAGCTTCCAGACTGCGGAAGCCAGGCGGCCTGGCACAGCTGCCCGTGCGCCGCCCATAATTGCCGGACATTTCAGCACCGGACACATCTTTCCTCCTTCTGCACAGATTCTTTTCTCGCCTTAAGTTTCGGCCGGCGATAGAAAGAGAGCGCATGCCGGGCAGCGGCTCGCCAGATCGGGGAGGCGGCGGCTTCCGGGCAACGGCAGCAGCCTCCCGGCCGCCGACGGCGAGTGGGGGGCGGCCCGCAACGCCAACCGAGGAGGCAGCCTGAGCGGCGGATCCGTTGAGTGCTCCGGGGCCGGTGTCAACCGCGGAGAGGGAGCCGCCGAGAAGGGGACCCGCGGCTCAGCGGCGAAGAGACGAGACGAGTCCAGACGCAGGCGATGTTCCGCTCAGCGCTCGTCGAGGAGTGGACCGATGGCGAGGAAGTCGCGCGGCGGAGACAAGGTCACGATCAAGATCCCCCGGCCGCTGTACGAGCGCATTGGCCGGATCATCGACGGTGCGGGCTACAACTCGGTGACGGAGTTCGTGGTCTACGTGCTCCGCGACCTGGCCTCCACACACGCTCTGGCCGAGGGGGAGGCCTACTCAGAGGAGGAGTTGGAGCGCGTCAAGGCCCGCCTGCGGTCGCTGGGGTACTTGTAGAGCCGCCTCACTCCTCCACCGGCCCGAGCGTCTCGTCCAGGCGCCCGAAGGTCTCGCGGATGTAGGCCACGCGGTGCTCGACCGCGCTCTCCATGCTCTCCTCCGACGCCTCCGGGTCCGCCTGTGAGGGTCGGCCCCACGTCCCGGTCTCGGTGCTCGTCCCGTAGCCCACGTAGTCGTTCCACTCCTGGCCCACGTCCGGCGAGAAGTCTGGCGACCGGCCCTTCACCAGCTCCGGGCGCAGCGCCAGCATCTGGCCGGTCTCGCCGGCCCCGGCGTGCGTCTCCCGGGGCATGCGCTCCCGCTCGGATAGTAGCGGCCCGTCGGCGTGGATGATGCGCAGGTCATCGTAGCGGAAGTTCAGGTCTCGGATGGTGGGCTTGAGGATCCAGTTGCCGCCATGGCAGGAGAGGATGACGATCTTGCGGATGCCGTGGTGGCGCAGCGAGAGCACGATGTCCTCGATCACCAGCGCCAGCGTGGAGGGGCGGAGCGTGATGGTGCCGGGCAGATCCATGTGCTCCTGGGAGTTGGCGTAGGCGATGGCTGGCAGCAGGTAGCAGTCGCCGAGACGCTCGGCGATGCGCCGGCCCATATCATCGGCGCGAAGCCAGTCGGTGGCGATGGGCAGATGGTGGCCGTGCTGCTCCAGCGAGCCGACCGGAAGGATGGCGATCTCCGGCTGCTCGTCGGCGATCTCCTTCCAGGTGTTGTAGACGGTAACCATGGTAGCCCCCTGCGTCGCGGCGTGGGTGCGCGTGGGCAGTTTCGCGTCCGAGCAGGCGGCTCCTTCACGGTCGCGGAGCAGGTGGAGCCCTCCGTCCGTGGAAGAGTACGTACGGCAGCACTCATCGCCGGATCGGGAGCGTGACCTGGAGTGGATGCCTCGCAGCGCATCGATGTGCTGATCCGGGCGCGATACTCCATCCTGTACGTGGTCTCGTGGGAGGAGGAGCGGGTGGAGAAGGCCCTGAAGGCCATCGCCGGCAAGCGCGACAAGCAGATGTTCACCTGGACCATCACGCGTGGGATGGTCCAGGAGGGCGGCAAGCAGGCCGACCCATCGACCACCGATCCGCTACGGGCGCTTGACTTCGCCATGGAGCACAAGGACCCGGCGCTGTTCGTGCTGCGGGACTTCGACCCATTCCTCGGCGATCCCACCGTGGAGCGGAAGCTCCGCGACGTGGCGCGGGCCTTCCGGGCCAGCTATAAGACCCTCATCATCGTCTCCCCAGTGCTGGAGATCCCCGATCACCTGGAGAAGGACATCACGGTCATCGACTTCCCGCTGCCGGGGCAGGAGGAGCTTGAGAAGCTGCTGGAGGGCATCGTCAAGCAGGTGGACGGCAACCCCAACATCCAGATCCGGCTCGACGAGGAGGGCAGGGAGCAGCTCGTGAAGGCCGGCCTGGGGCTGACGGCGTCGGAGGCCGAGGACGCCTTCGCCAAGGCCGTGGTGCTCAACGGCCGGCTGGGGCCGGAGGACATCGAGGTGGTCCTCACCGAGAAGGAGCAGATCATCCGCAAGTCCGGGATCCTGGAGTTCTACTCCGCGGAGGAGCGCTTCGGGCACGTCGGGGGCCTCGACAGCCTCAAGCAGTGGCTGGGCAAGCGCGGGAAGGCCTTCACGGAGGCGGCGCGCGCCTTCGGCCTCCCACAGCCCAAGGGCGTGCTGCTCATCGGCGTGCAGGGCTGCGGCAAGAGCCTCTCGGCGAAGGCCGTCTCCAGCCTCTGGCGCCTGCCGCTGCTGCGGCTGGACGTGGGCTCGGTCTTCTCCGGCGTGGTAGGCTCCTCGGAGCAGAACATGCGCCGGGCGATGCGTCTCTCGGAGTCCATCGCCCCCTGCATTCTGTGGCTGGACGAGCTGGAGAAGGGCTTCTCGGGCACGCAGAGCTCCAGCTTTTCCGATGCCGGAACCACCGCTCGCGTCTTCGGCAGCTTCATCACCTGGCTGCAGGAGAAGACCGAGCCGGTGTTCGTCATCGCCACCGCCAACGACATCACCGCCCTGCCGCCCGAGCTGATGCGCAAGGGGCGCTTCGACGAGATCTTCTTCATCGATCTGCCGTCAGAGTCCGAGCGCGAGGAGATCTTCCGCATCCACCTGCAAAAGCGTGATCGCGACCCGGCACAGTTCGACCTGCCGAGGCTGGCCGAGGCGTCGGAGGGCTTCTCGGGCTCGGAGATCGAGCAGGTGGTCATCTCGGGGCTGTATGATGCTTTTGACGAGCAGCGGGAGTTGACCACTGAGGACATGCTGAGCTGCATCGAGAGCACAGTGCCGCTGTCGGATACGCGCAGGGAGGATATCGACGCACTCCGGAGCTGGGCGGAGACGCGCGCCCGGCCGGCCTCCGTGCATGTGGCTGAGGTGGCCGCTGATCGGCGTAGGTTCGAGTTCTGACGCGCGGCGAGGGGGACAGAGAGATGTCATGTGGAGTGGCCATTGGACTGGCGCTGGCGGATCTGGCGATCTTCGTGATCGCCACGAACGCCACGGCCTTCGCGGTGGGCGGGGCCGTGGCGGCCGCGAACCGCGCGGCAGAGCGACGGCGACTGCGCGCGATGATGGAGGAGGCGACCACGGAGGAGCTCGACCTCGAGGAGCTGCTCGACGAGGACCGGGCGGACGGCCTGCGGGCCATGATCGACGAGGCCGGCCTGACCACGCAGTTCCAGGGCACCGACGTCATCGTGCGGACCGGCACGGGGGACGTCATCGGCCTCAAGCGCGATAGCGAGGGGATCTATCAGGTCGTAGCCAAGTGGCGGCCCGATGACGCTCAGCGACTTGAGGTGGACACCTCCGGGGTCGCCGAGAAGTGGCGGCAGCGTTACGCCTACCTGAAGGTCAAGAAGGAGGCCGAGGCCCTCGGCTACCAGGTGGTCGAGGAGGAGGTCCTGGCCGACGAAAGCGTGCGCGTTCGAGTGCGTCGGTGGGACTGATGGCCCGACAGCCTGACGCCATCGGCGACTTCACCGTCCAGCGCCTGCTGGGGACCGGCCGCCACGGGCGGACCTGGCTTGCGGTGGCTCCCGACGGTCGCCAGGCGGCGCTTCGGGAGATCGAGTGCCACGGCATGCCGGAGGCCGAGGCGGTCAGGACCGATCCCCAGCTCAAGCGGCTGACGCGTGTGATGTCCGGCATCTCGCACGTGGCTATCGCCGAGAACCTCGCCGTCTTCAAGCTGGGCACGCGCGTCTACGTGGCCGAGGAGTACGTGGAGATCCCGCCGCTGGTGCAGGTGCTGGCGCAGGAGGGCACGCTGCAGGTGGAGGAGGCGTGGGCCGTCGGCTGCCAGATCCTCAGCGCTCTTGAGTTCGGCCACCTCCGCGGGCTGCTGCACCTTGACGTGCGCCCCGACAACATCCACTACGACCGCCGCTTCCGCCAGGTGGTCGTCACCGACTTCGGGCACATGCAGCTATTGCTGGGGCTGCGCACGGGCCTGACCCTGGCGAGCATCGCGGATGAGTATCACCCCCCGGAGTTGCACGCCGGCGCGGAGCCCTCGGCGGCCTCCGAGGTGTTCTCGGTGGGCGCCACCGTCCACGAGCTGCTCACCGGCGTGCTCCCCGAGCGCCCCGACCTGCAGCCGCCGCAGGGCGGGCGCTTCACCTTCCTGGAGGTGGAGCGGCAGGCCGCGCGCAGGACGCCGCAGGAGCTGCTGGAGGCGGTCGCCCGGCAGGCGCCCGGCATCGTGGCGGTGGTGCGTAGGGCGCTGGACGCCGACCCTGGAAAGCGCTACCACCGCGCCGGCCAGATGCAGGCGGCGCTGGCGCGGGCCTGGCGGGCCGACGCCCAGGGGGAGAGCTACGTCGAGGAGAGCATGGTGGTGGAGGCCGCCGACACCGAAGAGCGGGCCGAGGCGACGGAGCGAGTCCCCCGCGCCGGCTGGCGGGCCGAGGGCGGTGTGCGGTTCTGCGAGCAGTGCGGTCGGCCGATCCGGCCGGGCTCGAGGGTCTGCCAGCGCTGCGGCACGCCGCGCACGACCCGGGGCCGCATCGTCTCACTCCCTCCGCAGCGCCGCGAGCCGCAGACCTACTTCCAGCGCCACGGCGACAGGCTGCTGGCCGAGGAGCGCTTCCCGGAGGCTGAGGACGCCTATCGCATGGCCGCCGAGCGCGCTCCCGACGACATCGACGCCCAGCGGGACCTCGCGGACGCCCTGGCGATTAACGGGAAGTACGCCGAGGCCGCCGCGGTCTATCGCCGGGTGCTCAGGGAACGGCCCGACGACCTGGAGGTCCGCCACGAGCTGGGGCGCGTGCTGGTGGCCGACGGGCGCCACCGGGAGGGCGCCTACGAGCTGCGCAAGGTCCTGGAGGCGCATCCATCGGAGGAGATGGAGCGCTCGGCGAAGATCCACCTGGGAGCCGCACTGGCCGGGCAGCGGCGCTACGGGCAGGCTCGCGGGCTGTGGCTGGAGGTGCTGGAGGAGGAGCCGCAGAATGCGCGCGTCGCCTACCTGGTGGCCACAAGCTACCTGGGGGAGCGCAACGAGCCGGCCGCCCAGCACTATCTGCAGATGGCTCTGCGCGCCGACCCCGACTACGGACAGGCCCGCAGGGCGCTGCGGGAGG
>JBNGDZ010000080.1:1180-13045 GCA_049975765.1 Armatimonadota bacterium | reverse complement strand
CTGTGGAGGCGGGGTTGGTGGTGCGGACCCATGCGCGCAGGATGTAGACCTCGCCCTGCTCCACCGGCACCTGCTGCATGATCACCACCGGCCCGCCGGCGCTGCGAACCGAGACCGAGCGGCTGCCGGAGCGGGCGGCGTTCGCCGTCCAGGTCATCACCGCGTTCGACGCCTGGGCGGTGCTGCCATACCACACACTCCAGCCCGGCGGCGCGCCCTCCTGCTCCCAGTCCGGCGAGGGCTCGCCCACCGTCTCGCCCTCGGTCTGCTCGAAGCCGGGATTGACGAGCTCCATCGGCTCCTCGGCGAGGGCAGCCATCGAGAGGAGGATGGCCGCTACCGTCACAAGCTGTTTTCGACGCATCGGGATCCCTCCAGGGCCGACCTACCCTGACCAACATCGTGGCGAGCGGCGATCGGTGTGCCGTTTCCCGTACGGAGGGCCGTCTGAGGCTCCAGGCTTTCTGCTGGAGCCGAGGCCGCCCCCACTGGCGGCCTGAGCGCAGGCCCGCCGGCCAGCATCCGGCGGGCCGGCTGCGCGCACCGCCTGTGACCTCGTCCCCGCCACCTCACTCCACCGGCCGCAGCAGCCACCGCTTCACGCTGATGATCTCGTCCTCGGCCTTCTCGCCACGCCCAACCACGCGCACGGTTATCTCGTGGGCGCCCTCATCGAGCTCGACCTCGCCGAATGAGGCGATCTCGCCCTGGCTGTCCACGCCGGTCCACCAGGCGTCAAACTCCTCCCCCACCCTCTGCCCGTCCACCAAGACCTCCACGATGCCGTAGACGTTCGCGAGGACGAAGTGGCCCAGCAGCTCGTACCTGCCCGCGGGCACCTCCGGCAGCGTGAAGGTGATCCAGTCGCCGGGGTCGGCGCCTCCGAGAAGCTGTGAGCCCAGGCCGTCGAGGCGCTTGGTGTAGCACCCCTCCGAGATCTCGACCGGCAGCTCCCTGGCGTCGAACTCCAGGCCCTCGAACGGCTCCGGCGGCTGATGCTGCAGCGCGATGGTGTACTCGTCGGTCTCCTCAAAGGGCATCACCAGGACCAGCTTGGCGTGGTTGAGGGAGGAGTGGCCGTCCTTGGTGTAGGGGTTGTGCTGGCGCGCGGGCCATATCAGTGAGCAGCCACCGGGCACGGTCACACTCAGGCCGCTGTAGACGAACCACTCGCCGATGCGGTCGGAGCCGATCTCGATGCGCTCGTCGCCCAGGCGCAGCCGCTCCCCGGAGGCGAACTGGAGCTGGCTGCCGCGCATCATCAGCGGCAGGTGCCCCTCCACCCGCCTCCCCGGCTCCGCGCGGTAGCTCAGCAGCAGGCGGTCACCGTCCCGGCGCACCTCCACCGAGCAGGCGACGTCGCCGTAAAGAGCCTCCAGGCGCGTCGAGTCTCCGTCGCGCATGGCGGTGGCCTCGGTGGGCACCCACAGCAGGTCGATCTCCGGAGTGAAGTCCGGGCTCTCGTCGCCGCTCGTGTGCGACAGCAGCGTGGGATCCCCGACCGTGAAGGTGGACCAGTAGGGCTGCAGCTTGGTATTGCCGCCGCCCGCGAGCATCTCCAGCTCTGAGTGGAAGACGTCCACGAGGTTCTGGCGATCCTGGATCCACCGGCTGTCGGGGACCTCGGCGGTGTAGGCCGACAGCGCCCAGCTCCAGGGCTCGCCCCTGCGGATGAGCGCGTCGCCATCGCCCAGGACGATGACCCCGTCCTCCCCCAGGTCCTCGGGCATAACCACCTCGCCGTCGCCGCCGGAGACGATCATGGCAGCGGCGCTGTCGCCGCCCATGAGCCTCCCGTCCTCGCCGACGTAGCGCTCAAGCTGCGCCAGCATATAGCCGCGACCAACCGGGGTGTGGGTGAAGCCCACGTCGCCCACGCGCACGCCGGAGTGGTAGATCTGGCGCTCGTCGATGGCCGCCACCGAACTGCCGTCCGGCCACAGAATGGAGGCGTGGAACCTCGCCGCCCGCTCTAGCGCCTCCAGCACCACCGGGTCCCGCGAGTGGTGGTAGTAGATGCCCAGGGCGTCGATGTAGACGCAGTTGTAGCCCACCACCGGGCCGGAGTGCTCCGACCAGAAGCCCACGGGATCCTGCTCGCCCACGACCTTCGCCATGAAGCTGCGCGCGGTCTCACGCCACTGCTCGTTGTCGAAGACCTCACCGGCGATATAAAGCGACATGGCGTGGTGCGTGGGGATATTGTGCACGCCCGAGCTCTGCAGCATGGTGTCGATGTGCCCGTAGCCCAGCAGCAGCCCCTCCTCCCACCGCTGGCGGGACTGCGCGGGGAGGGCGTCGCCCACGAGCTGGTAGGCGCGGATCCAGCGGCTGTAGGTCCACGGCATGTGGATCTGGCCCCAGTAGGAGCCGTCCTTCTTGTCGAAGCGCCACCTCCCCTGCTCGTCCTGCGCATCCACCAGCGCCTCGCCGCCCCCGGCGATGGCGGTCAGGACCTCGTCATCGTGGTAGTAGGGGTTGTCTGGGTGCTCGAGGCTCCAGGCCACGGCCAGCGGGAAGATGCGGTTCTGATCCCCGCACACCCATGGCTCGGTGCCGAAGCGGCCGGTCTCGGGGTGATAGGCCTCCAGGTGTCCGGGAATGTCATCGACGAGGCTCGCGACGAAGTAGTCCATGGGCGGCCACTCCGTGAAGTCGTAGTCCGCCGCGGCGTGGGAGGCGACCGCCGCGGTCCCGATCATCAGCGCGGCGCAGAGTGTTCGATGGCGCGACATGATCCCCTCCAGGTTTGCAGGGTCTGTGCGCGTTCCTCAGCAGATGCGATAGGCTTCGCCGCGGTGCTGCCGGCCTCCTCGTCATGGAACAGATGGGAGCCCCATTCCATCAGACGAAGGGGGGCTTGCGCGCCATGGCTTCGCGCGAGGCCCGGCGAGGTGGTCTGGATGCGGATGGTAGACGAAATCGGCGCCTGTGAGACACAGTGTCATTGACGACGCTCACGGGAAGACATAGAATTGACGACCCATTACCGCCGTGCACCGGGGGGTGCTGCCGTGCATGATGCGCCCCGGCTGAGTCTGCTCGTGGCCCTGTCGATCCTCGCCCTGCCTCTCTGCTCTCCGGCTCAGGAGGTCACGTGGGAGGCTGAGGCGGGCTTCGGCGGCGGCTGCCACCGCGGCTGCTGGACGCCGGTGCGGGTGGAGTTGCGCAACCCCGGCGACTCCCTCTCCGGCCGCATCTACCTGCCCCTGAGGCGCCGGATGCCCGATCAGGACCCGCATCGGTACTCGGTCCCCGTCGAGCTGCCCAGCGGAGCGCACAAGGCCTACACGCTCTACTTCCCCGACCCCGACAGCCTCGGCCGGGTGGTGCTGGAGCTTGACGGGGGCGCGGCCACGAAGGGCGTTGAGCCTCCTGCCGTGCTCTCGGACCATGACGTGTCCATGGTCGTCATCGGCGACCAGCCCTCACTGCTGGCCTTCCTCCAGGGGGCGGCGGCGCTGGACCTGGCGGCCTACGACCTCGATGTCTATCCGTCCGCCTACGCCCTGCGTCCGTCGGCGTCCGGTAAGATCGAGCTGGGTCGCGGTCAGTGGGGGCAGCTCCCGAAAGCCTGGCTGGGCTGGGACGGCGTGGACGTCGCGGTGGTGACGCAGGCCCGGCTGGACGGGGCAGCGGAGGCGGAGCTGCAGGCCCTGCGCAGATGGGTGCGCCTGGGCGGGACGCTGGTGGTCCCCGGCGGAGCTCAGGCCCCCATGCTCGCGGATGGCCCGCTCGCGGACCTGCTGCCGATGCGCGTGTCGGGCACCCGGACCATCGAGGACCTCTCGGCGCTCGACGCCTGCTGGCACCAGCCCATCGCGCGACGCGCGGCGCTGGTGGCGGACGGGACGCTGCGGGAGGGCGCGCAGGTCCTGATGGCGCAGGGCGAGACGCCACTGGTGACCGCGATGGATGTCGATGGCGGGCGGGTCATCATGACCGCCTTCGACTACACCGCCGAGCCGGTGCGCTACTGGGACGGGCAGATCGCGATGTGGCAATGGCTGCTGGCTCACCGCTCCGACATGACCCGCCTGCGCTCCGGCGTGCTCGCCAACCTGGGCCCAACGGACTACGGCGGCGGCGCCGACTACGGCCTGGCCGTCGCGTCGGTGCACAGCCGGGCCTCGGCTCTGCCTTCGGTGTGGCTGATGCTCGGCTTTTTGGCTGCCTACATCGTGGTGCTGGTGCCCATCAACTACGCTGTGGTGGTCAGGCTGGGGCGCAGGGAGCTGGCATGGCTGACGACTCCGGCCATCATCCTCATCTTCGTAGGCGCCGCCTACGGGACCGGCTTTGCCCTGCGCGGCCACCGCACGCTGCTCAACCGTGTCGCCATCGTGGAGAGCAGCGCCGGCCAGAGCCTGGCGCGGGCGACCAGCTACATCGGCATCTTCTCGCCCACCAAGACGCGCTACGACATGAAGCTGGGCGAGATCCCCGGCGGCGCTCGAGGCACCGAGATCGGCGGCCGCGAGGGGGTGAACGTCGTCCAGGAGCCCCGCTGGACGGTGCAGGGGGTTCCGGTGAACATGTGGAGCACCCGCGTGGTGCGCGCCGATCACCTCGTGGACCTCGGCGGCGCCCTCACCGGTCGCTTCATCTATGACGGTCAGACGCTCACCGCCGAGGTGCACAACGGGACCCGCCTGCCTCTGAGGCGCTGCGGCATCCAGCGTATCGGGAGCCTCGGCAAGACCGAGTCGCTGCCGGCGGGCGGGGATGCGACGCTGAGCTTCGCCCAGCAGTCGCCGATCACCACACTGGCGGACGACATGAACGCTCCACTGGCCGACCGCGCCCTCGGCGAGCTGTTCAGCCGCTCGGGTCCTCGCTACTACCCGTACGCCTACTCCGGCGGCCCAATGCCGCCGGGAATGGGCAGTCGGGCCGGTCCGCCCCCGCAGGAGCCCCTCCTGGTGGCGCTCTGTGACGAGTCTCTGACGCCTGTGACCCTGGCGGGCCGACGGGCGCGCACCACCGACGCGGCGGTGCTGGTAGTGCATCTGCCAGTGGAGCTGGCGCCGGCCACCGGCGTGCTGATCCCGAACTGGCTGATGCAGCGGCGGGCCGGCGTCGCCACCGGCTCCGTGGACCTGCACGGTGAGTGGCATGAGGCGCTGGCCGGAATGCAGGCCGGCGGCGCGGTGATCTTCGAGTTCGATGCGCCCACCGGCCCGGAGGGCGTGCGGCCTACGGGGATGCAGGTGAAGACGGTCCTCGATACACCCTCCGGCCCGGCCGACGTCTCCGTCTACAACTTCCGGCGGGAGCGCTGGGAGAGCCTGACCAGCGCCGACACCGTGCGACGCCCGGGGCAGTGCATGACCGCCGACGGGCGGGTGCTGATTCGAGTGGAAGCCCCCGGAGGGCCGGTGAACCAGCCGGTGAATCTCCGAGACATTTCGTTGCGCGCGCGTGTTGACGCTTCTTGAGGGAGCGGCCATGATCGAGATACGGGGGCTGACCAAGCGCTACGGCAACCTCACTGCGGTGGACGACCTGTGGCTGACCGTGGAGCGTGGCGATGCGGTGGCCTTCATCGGCCCGAACGGGGCCGGGAAGACCACCACCATCCGCATGCTCGCCACGCTGCTGGAGCCGGATGCCGGCACCGCCAGGGTCGCGGGCTACGACGTGCTCGAGGAGCCGGAGGAGGTCCGCGCGCGGGTGGGCTACATGCCCGACTTCTTCGGCGTCTACGATGACATGATGGTGTGGGAGTACCTGGACTTCTTCGCCGCGGCCCACAGGGTGCCGCGCAGCCGGCGACCGGGCCTGATTGACGACGTCCTGGAGCTGACCGACCTGGGCCCGCGGCGCGATGACTCCGTGAACTCGCTCTCCCGGGGTATGAAGCAGCGCCTCTGCCTCGCCAAGACCCTGGTGCACGACCCGGACGTGCTGCTGCTGGATGAGCCGGCCTCGGGCCTGGACCCCCGCGCGCGCATGGAGGTCCGCGAGCTGCTGCGGGAGCTGTGCAAGCTGGAGAAGACGCTGCTGATCTCCTCGCACATCCTCCCCGAGCTTGCGGGGCTGTGCAACAAGATCGCCATCATCGAGGAGGGTGAGCTGGTCACCTCCGGCTCGGTGGAGGAGATCTCCGCGCAACTGGCGGGCGGCAAGCAGCTCCTGATCAACGTCTGCGACCGCGGCGTGGAGGCGTGCCAGTTCCTGGCCACGCTGCCGGCGATCGCCTCGGTGGTGGAGCACGACAGCCGCATCGAGGCCGTCTACCACGGCGAGGCCGGGGAGGAGTGGCAGGTGCTCACGGCGCTGGTGCAGGAGGGCTTCAGGGTCCGCGGCTTCGCGGAGGAGGAGATCGACCTGGAGACAATCTACGTGCGCTCCACGCGGGGGCTGGGCGCCGATGGTTGAGGCGCTGGACCGGGCGCTTTACGCCACGCTGGGGTTCAACCCGTGCGTGACGCTGCACGAGCTGCGCCTGCGCATGCGGGTGGGGCGGGCGTTCCTGCTGCTCTTTCTCTACGTGCTGGTGGCCTCCGGCGCCATGCTCCTGCCGGTGGGCTTCGAGCTTGCCGCTCAACACACCTACTCGTACCCGGCGAGGATGATGCAGGACCTGGGCCGGACGGCCCTGCACTGGCTGGTCTACACGCAGATCACGCTGATCTTTCTGGCGCTGCCGGCCTACGCCGCCTCCACCATCGCCGCCGAGCGCGAGAGGCAGACGCTGGAGATGCTGCGCGCGACGCTCCTCTCGCCCTGGGACGTGGTGACCGGCAAGCTGCTGGTGGTGCTGGCCTTCGGAGTGGTGCTGCTGGCCACCACGGTCCCGCTGGCGGCGTGGTGCCTGATGCTGGGCGGCGTGTCGCCCACGGAGGTGCTGCGCGTCTACCTGATGATGGCGGCCACCGCCGCCTGGGTGTCGGCGCTGGGGGTGCTGCTGTCGGCGATGTGCCAGCGCTCGCTGACCGCTATCGTGGCGACCTACGGCAGCCTTATCGGCGTGGCCGTGGTCACCGCGCTGGGCGCCTACGTTGTCTTCGCGTGGATGTCCATCGTTAGCGGACACACCCGCACTCAGATGGGCCCGACGGCGGCGGTGGTGCTGGTGGGCATCCCGGTCGTGGCCACGGCCTGGCTGGGGGCGCTGCTGGCGCGCTGGATCGTCCAGCGCGTCCCGGTGCTGCGCGGCAGGTGGGCCGGGCGCACGGTGCTGGTGGTGGCCTTCGCGGTGCTGGTGGTCATCGCGGGGGCGCGCGCCGGACCGCTGGTCGTGAAGATGTCCAACGCGGGCTCGGGGACGCTCCTGCTGGTGAATCCCTACCTGGCAGCGGCATCGATGGTCGAGGAGATGGTCCCCCGCAGCCTGATTGACTCCGCGACCCCGCCGGGCACCACCACGCCGGCCAAGGACCTGCAGGGCTACCTGTGCTCGATACTGCTGTGGCTGTACCTGACCGTGGCGGCCACGTTGTGGGTGCTGGCCGCGAACGTCTACGCGCGGCAGGAGAGGATGTGAGCCGGAGGTGAGGACCGGTGGCGGTTGATGCGTCGGCGCTGATCTCGCTGGAGGCCGCTCAGGCGGCGCTGCGCGGCCGGCTGCGGTGGCTGCGGCTGTGGGTGCGGGCCGTGCTCTTCGTGCGGCTCGCCATTCTCGGTGTGGCCGTAGCCTCCATCGCGATGGTGCTGGTCTACGGCGCCGGGCGGCTCTACGGCATCACGCATCCGGCGGAGGATGTGCTCATGCCCCTTGCGCTGGCCTGTGCCGCCGCGCTGCTGGCCGCGCTGATCTGGCCGCTATCGGATCGCCTCATGGCCATGAGCGCCGACCGCAGGGCCGGGCTCTGGGACCGCATGGCGACCGCCATCGAGCTCTCAACCCGAGACCGGCCCTCGGGTATGGAGCGGGCGCAGGTCATGGACGCCGTGCGCATGCTCTCCGCCATCCGGCCGCTGCAGGCCTGGCCGCTGCGCTTCGACCGCACGGCCAAGGTCGCGGCCGGAAGCCTGGTGGCGCTGCTTGCCGTGCAGCTCGGCCCCATCCCGCCGCTGCTGCTATCCCGCCAGGAGCGGGAGGAGCGCGCGGAGCTTCGTGAGATCGCCCGGGAGCTCGAGCCCGCCGCCAGGGAGCTGGAGGAGGAGGCGGGGGAGACCGATGACGAGGAGATCGAGCGGGTGTCCCGCGAGCTGCGGCGGCTGACCCAGCAGCTCCGGCGTGGCGGGCTCGACAAGCGCCGGGCGCTGCTGGAGCTGGATGACATCCAGGACCGGCTGCGGAAGCTGGAGCAGCGCATCCGCCAGCCGTCGCTGAAGACTGCGCGGGAGACGGCCCGGGAGATCGGCCAGCGTGGCCGCCAGGAGATGGCGCGCCGGGCCGAGGAGCTGGCCGAGCGCGCCCGCAGGCAGGGCGACCGGGAGCTGGAGCGCCGCATGAGGGAGCTTGCCGCGCAGGCCCGGAAGGCGGAGTCCGCGGAGGAGATGCGCAGGCTCGGCGCAGAGATGCAGAGCGCCGCGGAGCGGATGGGAGCCGCGCTGTCGCCCTCGGCGCTGCTGGACGCGCTCTCCGTGGCTCTGGAGGCCGAGGACTGGGCGGCGGCCATCGAGGGCCTGGAGGCGCTGCAGGGCATGCTGGCCGGCGGCGACCGGCAGCTTACCGAGGAGGAGGCCAGGGAGCTGGCCGAGCGTCTCGCCGAGCTTGCGGGGAAGCTCAGCGGCACCGAGCTGGCGGAGCTTGCCGAGTGCCTTGCGAGAGCGGGCGAGTGCATGAAGGCGGGCGACTGCAAGGGTGCGGCGGCCTGCCTGGGCCGGCTGGGTGAGCTGGAGTCAGTGGAGCTCCGCGAGGCCCTGCGGCGCGCCGGGAAGTGCTGCGGCGGCTGCTGCGCGGGCCTCAGAGGCCGCCGCGCAGGCACTGGCGCTGAGTGCATCGGCATCGGCCCTGACGACGGCAGCCGGCAGTCCATCCCGCCCGGCACACCGGGGGCGTCGCTGTATACGCCGCGGGAGACGGATGTGGACGCCTCGCCGGAGGCCGTGCGCTCGCGCGTGCGGCCGGGCGGCGAGGCCTACGCCTCACCGGTGCCCGTGCGCGGCGCCCCGGACGAGGTGGCCCCGTCCCGCGTCCCCTACTACGAGGTCATCGGCGACTACTCCCGCGCCGCCGAGGACGCGCTTGAGCGGGAGGAGGTCCCCCCCGCCTATCGGGCCACGGTGCGGCAGTACTTTCAGTCGCTTCAGTCCGCCGAGCCGGCGCCCGAGGACTCCGCCGAAGAGGAGCGAGACGATGGCTGAGCATGAGGAGATGGCCCAGCAGCGCGCCGAGCAGGAGGCCGGGCGGTTCCGGCAGCTAGTGGATGACCTGCGCACCGAGGTTGGCCGGGTTATCGTGGGGATGGAGTCCGTGGTGGAGAACACGCTCATCGCGCTGCTGGCCGGTGGCCACGTGCTGCTGGAGGGCGTGCCGGGGCTGGGCAAAACACTCCTGGTGCGCACGCTCTCGGAGGCCCTCGACCTGCAGTTCTCGCGCATCCAGTTCACCCCCGACCTGATGCCGGCGGACATCACCGGCACCATGGTGCTGTGGGAGGGGCCGGGCGGGGAGCGCGAGTTCCGCTTCCAGCGCGGGCCGATCTTCGCCAACGTCATCCTCGCCGACGAGGTGAATCGGGCCACGCCCAAGACCCAGTCGGCGCTGCTGGAGGCCATGCAGGAGCACTCCGTCTCCGTGGCCGGCACCACCCACGAGCTGCAGGAGCCCTTCCTGGTGTTCGCGACCCAGAACCCCATCGAGATGGAGGGCACCTACCCGCTGCCGGAGGCTCAGCTCGACCGCTTCCTGTTCAAGGTGCGGGTAACGTTCCCGTCGCTTGATGAGCTGCACGAGATCATGAACCGGACCACGGGGCTCCAGATGCCCCACGCCCGACGGGTGGCGAAGCGCGAGGAGATCCTCTCGCTGGCGGAGGTCGCCCGGCAGGTGCCGGTCGCCACGCACGTGCAGCAGTTCGGGCTGCGGCTGCTGCTGGCGACTCACCCCGACAACGACGAGGCGCCCGAGTCCGTGCGGCGCTTCGTGCGCTACGGCGCGAGTCCCCGCGGCGCCCAGGCGCTGCTGCTGTCGGGGAAGGTCCGGGCGCTGATGGACGGGCGCTTCAACGTGGCCGTGGAGGACATCAAGGCCTCGGCGCTGCCCTCCCTGCGGCATCGGCTCGTGCTCAACTTCGAGGGCCAGGCGGAGGAGATCGACCCCGACGACCTCATCGCTGAGGCGATCGAGGCGCTGGAGGCCCGCAGCGAGCGCGACGTGCCGGTGTGATCCGCCCATGAGACGACCCGACAGTGCCCAGGCCGAGCGAGACTACCTGCTTTCTCCGGACCTGCTGCGGCGGCTGGAGCGAGCGGCCATCGCCTCACGGCACATCCTGGTGGGGCGCACCAAGGGCGAGCGGCGCTCGGCCCGCCGCGGGACCTCCGTGGAGTTCGCCGACTATCGCTCCTACACGCCCGGCGATGACCTGCGCTACCTCGACTGGAACGCCTACGCGCGCCTGCAGCGGCTGTTCCTGAAGCTCTTCCACGAAGAGGAGGACCTGCACGTCTACGCCCTGGTGGACGGCTCGGCGTCGATGGACTTCGGGCGGCCCACAAAGTTCGACTGGGCCGTGCGCGCGGCCGCCGCCCTGGGCTACATCGGCCTGTGCGGCGGCGACCGCGTGCAGCTTTACGGCCGTGCCGACGGCGCCACCCGGCGCTCACGGCAGTTCCGCGGCCGGGGCGCCGCGCTGGAGATGTTCGGCTGGCTTTCGGCCCTTGAGCCGGGCGGCGGCACCGAGCTGACCGACGCCGCCGAGGCACTGCTGCGCACCAGGCCGGCGCCGGGCGTCGTCTTCCTCATCTCGGACATGCTCACCGATGACTGGGAGCAGGCCGTCGGCCGCCTGGCGGCGGCGAAGGGCGATGTCTGCGTGCTGCAGGTGCTTTCCCCCGAGGAGGTTGAGCCGCGGCTTCAGGGCGACCTGAAGCTGGTGGACTCGGAGACGCAGGCGGAGCGGGAGCTTACCATGGGCGCGCGGGTGCTCCGCCAGTACTGCAACACCCGCGACGAGTTCCTGGACGCCGTGCGCGGCGCCTGCAGCCGCTACGGCTTCTGGTATCACTTCGTCACCAGCGACCAGCCGCTCGCCGACGTCATCCTGCGCTCGCTGCGCCGGGTGGGGGTGGTGCAGTGAGCGGCCTGGAGATGCTCGCGCCCGCCGCGCTCTTCGCCCTGATCCCGCTGGGCGGGGTCATCGTGCTCCTGTACCTGCTGAAGCTGCGGCGGCGGGAGCAGATCGTGCCCTCGGTCTTCCTGTGGCGGCGGGCGGTCGATGACGTGCAGGCCAACGCGCCCTTCCAGCGCCTGCGGCCGAACCTGCTGCTGCTGCTGCAACTGCTGGCCCTCGCCGCGGTGGTGGTCGGCCTGGCGGCCCCGTTCTTCATGGCCCGGCGACTGCCCGACCGCACCGCCGTCATCGTCCTGGACGCCTCCGCCAGCATGAGGGCCACCGACGTGGAGGGCTCCCGGTTCGAGCAGGCCCGGCGCCGCGCGCGGGAGATCGTGGCGGCCATGGGCCGTCGCGACGAGGCGGCCCTGATCGTCTGCGGCGCGCGCCCCTCAGTGGCGGTGCCCATGACCGGCGACCGCCGCCGGCTGCTGCGCGCGCTGCAGCGCGCCGAGCCCACTGACGCGCCCACCAACGTCCGCGACGGCCTGATGCTCGCCGCCAGCCTGGCCGCGAAGCGCTCCCGGTCCACGGTCTACCTGCTCAGCGACGGTGGCTTCGGTGAGCTGTCTGATGTGCCGGGCACCGACGTGCGCTTCGTCGCGGTCGGCGAGCGCAACCGGAACGTGGCGATCCT
>JBNGDZ010000080.1:0-1170 GCA_049975765.1 Armatimonadota bacterium | reverse complement strand
ATCCTGGCCTTCGAGGTCTCCCGGCCTCCCGGCCGGGAAGAGAGCCAGCTCTTCCTGCGTCTGCGCAACTACGCCCCCACGGCCATGGACTGCGAGTTGGCCATCTATCACGAGGACGAGGTCATCGACGCCCGGCGCATCGCGCTGCCCGCGGACGACGAGCGGGTGGAGAGCTGGGAGGCGGCGATCGCCCAGCCGGGTCTGATGCGCGCGGAGCTGGCCGTTGACGACGATCTGGCCGCCGACAACGTGGCCTTCGCGCAGGCCATCCCGGCCGGTGCCCGCAGCGTCCTGGTGGTGGGCCCCGAGAACTTGTTCCTGGAGCAGGCGCTGGTCATCCAGCCGGGCCTGCGGGTGCTGCGGGCGGACACGCTCTCTGCCCAGCAGGCTCGCGCGGCCTACAAGCAGTACGACGTCATCATCTTCGACCGCACGCCGGTGCCCGTGCCGCCCGAGCGCGGGGCGGTGATGTTGATCGCCGCCACCGGCTGGCCGGATCTGGCCGCCGGCGTCGAACAGATCGAGGGCCCGGCGATCACCGCCTGGGACGAGGACCATCCCGCGCTCCGCCACGTGAATCTCCGCGCGGTCGGCATCGCGGAGGCCCGGCGGCTGTCGCCGGGTCCGGATGCGGAGGTCATTGCCCGTGCCGGTGACGCCCCGGTGGTGGTGGCGCTGGAGAGGGAGGAGCTGCGGGGGCTGGCGCTGGGCTGGGACCTGCTGGACTCGGACCTGCCCCTGCGGGTCGGCTTCCCGCTGCTGCTCAGCAACGCCGTGCGCTGGCTGGGCGAGCTGCGCCGTGAGGGCGAGGTGCAGGTCCTGCGGCCGGGCGAGACGCTCCGCTTCGCCACGCCGGTCGAGGTCGTGGCCGCCACGCCCGTGACACCGGACGGCCGCAGGCATCAGGTGGAGGCCGCCGACGGGCAGATCGTGCTCGCGGCGACCGAGCGGGTAGGCGAGTACCGGCTGACCGCCGCGGACCGGCAGTGGCGGTGGGCGGTGGACCTGCGCCACCCGGAGGAGTCCGACCTCGCGCCCGCCACCACGCTGGAGCTGGGCGGCCGAACGGTGGCCTCCTCCGAGCGCGGGCTGGCCGCCGAGCGGCATCTGTGGCCCTGGCTGGCCGGCCTGGCGCTGATGGCACTCGTCGCCGAGTGGTATCTGTATCAT
>JBNGDZ010000079.1:0-13322 GCA_049975765.1 Armatimonadota bacterium | reverse complement strand
TCGGGGTCCAGGCGGCTGACGTCCTCGCCGTCCAGCACGTAGGTGCCGTCGGTGGGGGTGTCGAGGCAGCCTATGAGGTTCATCAGCGTGGACTTGCCCGAGCCCGACGGCCCCATGATCGCCAGATACTCGCCGGACTCGATGCTTAGACTCACCCCGCGCAGGGCGTGGACCTCGACCTCGCCCATCCTGTAGATCTTGCGCAGGTTCGCTATCTCGATCAGGGCCATCTCTCGCTCCGCATCTGGCGGCATTAGCGCCGGCCACGCCGGATCATGTGCGTGGCGCGCCGGGCGCTCCGTGCGGCCCCTCCCCGCTCCTCTCCCTCGCCAAACTGCATCTCAGCCCCTGGTGCGCCGCTGGGCAGGACCACCGTCTCGCCCTGCTTCAGGCCGCTGATGACCTCGGTCTGCTGCCAGTCCGTGACCCCTACCTCCACCTCGCGCTGCACCGGCTCCGCATCCGGCCCCGGCAGCACCTCCACGGTGGTCATCCCGCCCGAGCGATCGATGGCGGCATCCGGGACGAGCAGAACGTCGCTACGCTCGGCGGTCAGGATGCTCACGTCCACCGTCATCCCCGGCCGCAGCTCGGGGTGCAGGTCCAGGACCTTGATGCGCACGGGGAAGTAGACCACGTTGGTCTCCTCCTGGCCCTGCGGGAAGATCTTGTCGACCTCTCCCATGATCCTGGCGTTGGGCAGGGTCTCGACGTTGATCTCCACCGGCTGACCCAGGCCCACCCGGGAGATATCCACCTCGTCCACGTCGGCCATGACGTACATCTCAGTGATGTCGGCGATGGTGACGATGGCGGTACCCTGGGCCAGCGCCGCGGTGCCCGCCGGGACCACGGTCCCCTCCTCCACGTGCTTGCTGAGGATGACCCCGTCGCGGGGAGCGACGATGGTGGTGTGCTCGAAGCTGTAGAGCTGATCGTCAAGCTGTGCCTGGGTCCGGCTGAGGTCGGCCACGGCCGAGTCGATCTCCCGGCGGCGGACGGCGGTGGTGAGCCTGCCGGACTCGGCGCGCTCCAGGGCGGCCTCCGCCTGCTCCACGGATCGGCGGGCGGCCTCGACGTCGCGCTCCCTCACGTCGATTGTCTGCCGCTCGGCCTCAGCGGACCGCAGCGCGGCCTCGGCCTCGGTCACCGAGGCCTCAGCGGCCTCCCGGTCCTGGGCACGGATCTTCACCTGCACCCGTTGCGCCCGCGCCGCCTCCAGCGAGGCCTTCGCCTGGCGCACCTGGGCCCGCGCCCGCTCGATGTCCTGCTCCCGCGGCCCGGCCTCCACCAGCGACAGGTTCTGCCTGGCGGAGTCGAGCTGCGCCTCCGCGGTGCGCTTGGTGCGCCGGGCCGCGTCCAGCTCCTGCTGGGACACGAAGCCCTTGGCGGCCAGCGCCTCCTGGCGGGCCAGCTCCTTCTCGGCGTTATCCAGGACCGCCTCGGCCTCCTCGACGCGGGAGCGGGCCTGCGCGATCTCCTCCGGCCGGTTCCCGGCCTCCAGAGACGCCAGCTCCTGCTGCGCGCCGTGCAGGCTCGCCTCCGCCTGCGCTATCTGCGCGGCGGTGAGCGTGGGCTCGGTCTCCTCCTGCGCCTTCGCCTGGGCCAGCCGCGAGCGCGCCGAGTCCAGTCGCGCCTTCGCCTGGATGATCTGCTGCTCCACGCTGTGCCGCGTCTGCTCGAGCTGGATCTCGGCCTGCTCCAGGCGGGCCCGAGCCGTCTCCAGCGACGCCCGCGCCTCCCGGGTCTGTGTGCGCGTCTGCTCCTGTTGGGCCTCGGCGGAGTAGCGCGACTGCTGGACGCGGGCGGTGGCAGATCGGACCTGCGCCCGGGCCTGATCCACCTGGCTCTGCAGGTCTGTGGGGTCGAGCTGGGCGATAAGCTGGCCGGCCTCCACGTAGTCCCCGGCCTCAACGTAGAGGGTCTTGATCTCCCCGCCGCTGCGGGACTTGACCTCCACGGTCGTGAGTGGCTCCAGCACGCCGGTGGCGGCCACGGTCACGCGCAGGTCGCCCCTGGTGACCTCGGCGGTGGCGAGCGCGAACTCCTCCTCTGGCGCGGACCTGCCGCGCCGATACCACCAGACACCACCAGCGATGATGGCCACGATGATTGCGATCCCGATCCAGCGCCTCATGGTGCCTCCACCGTCTCGTTGTCCGCTGGCAGGGCAGCGGGCTCCCCGGCCCCCGGCTCGGTCAGCAGCCGGCCGGCGGCGGCGAGGAGCTGGTAGTAAGCGAGGGTCCGATCGAAGCGCGCCTGGACCAGACTCGTGCTGGCCCGGCGCCATGACAGCTCTGCGTCGGTGACCTCGATGATGTAGGCGGCCCCCTCAGCGTAGCGCGCCTGCGCCGCCTCCAGGTTCGTTGCGGCCGCCGCCACCGATGCCTCGGCGGCCGCCACCCGCTGGCTGGCGTCCTCCAGGGCGTAGAAGGCCTGCGAGACCTCCTGGGCGACGGACAGCTCCAGCTCCGCCAGCCGTTGCCGGGAGCTCTCCAGGCTCGCCTCCGCCTGATCCACGGCCGCGCGCGCCTGACGGTCGTGGAGCGGGAAGCTGGCCCCCGCCCCCAGCCACCAGCTCTCGCCGCTGGTGCCGCTGTAGCGCCCGTAGTCCGCCGACCCCTGCAAGCTCAGACTCAGGCCGGCGTCGATCTCCGCCTGGCTGACGCTCAGCTCCGCGCCTCTCACGTTGTATCGCTGAGCGCGCAGATCCGCGCGCTGTGCCAGCGCCTCATCGATCCACGCCTGAAGGTCCCCGCGCGCCTCGCGCTCCTCCAGCTCGCCGCGGAGCAGGGGGAGGGCGTCGGGCGGCAGCGCCAGCAGCGAGCGCAGCTCGGCGATGGCCTGCCAGACGGCGTTCTCAGCGGTGACCGACTGCAGCCGCGCGTCGGCCAGCTCGGCCTCCACCGGGAAGCGGTCGGCGGGCGCGGCGGCTCCGGCCTCGATCCGCGCCTCCACCAGCTCCAGATGCCGCTCGGAGGCGGTTACCGCCTCCTCGGCAACCTGCGCCAGCTCCCGGTTCCCCAGGATCGTCAGGAATGTGGCAGCGACTCGCACCAGGAGCTGCCGTTGCTGATTCTCCAGCCCCGCCTCACTTGCCCGCACCTGCTGGCGCGACGAGGCAATCGCCTCAGGCAGCCCCGACTGCCAGAAGACCTGGCTGAGCGTCACCGAGAGGTCGCGCGTGGTGGTCCTCTGCCTCTGCGTGACGATGGTGCCGCCGCCGATGTTGACCGACCTGGGCAGCGACTGCTGCCACCGCCAGTTCCAGTCGCTCGTCAGCCGCGGCAGCCACCGGCCCTTCTGTGAGTCCAGCGCCGCCTCGCGGCCCCGCAGATCGCTCTCAGCAGCCGCCACCGCCGGGCTCCGCTCCAGCGCAAGCGCCAGGGCCTCCTGAAGCGTCAGAGACTGCGGCGCCTCCTGCGCCGTGGCGCTCCAGGAGAGCCCGACGAGAGCCACAGTGGCCACGAACCACGTCGCACTCCTCACCACGTTGGTACCGACATCCATCATGGCAACCACCAGCAAGTCGATCTGCGTCCTCATGTCAGGTGGACCCTCGGCCGCCTCACGCAACCGTGCGGGCAACTATCTGTCAGTGTAATCCCCCCGGCAGGCGCTCGCCAGCCATCGGGGATATGTCCGCTATCAGGGGAAACGACATCCGACCAGCCAGATGCGTTCACTCACAACAGCGTCGGGAGCGGCGACGTGCCGGCAACCCCTCGGCCTCGGCCACGTCCTCCCAGTGCGCCCTGGCGTTCCTGGTCATGCGTTGCAGATACGCCAGCGCGGCCTCCTTCTCCTCGGCCGAGAAGCCGTCCAGCAGCTTCTCGTTCCAGGCCCGGGCCGCGGCCATGATCTCGGGCTCGAGCTCCCGCGCCTTCTCCGTAACGCGCACCCGCTTGATGCGCCGGTCCTCCTCATCCACGGTGCGGGTCACGAGCCCCGCCTCCTCCAGCTTCGCCAGCGTCCTCGCCGCCGTGCCCTTGTCCACCAGGAAATCCCCGGCCAACTCATCCTGGCTGACGTTGTCGCGTCGCAGAAGACGCAGAATCAGGGGAAAGGCCGTAGGCGGCAACCCCAGGCGACTCATCTGGGCTGCGAAGTACCGCCGGGCAAAGCGATGCAGCGCCCCGACATAGCGACCCGCGGTTCTCGGTCCGCGTTTCTTCAACTCGACCACCGCCTGGCCCGCATCGAGTTCGCACCCCGCTAAGATCCCCAGCATTATAACACGTCTCAGTTGCATATGCAACCGTTTTCTGGAACCAAATCCCTCTGCCGACCGCCAGCAGCGGGGCGCGTGCTATCGGCTACCTGGCGGCAGGCGTCGCCACCACCACCTGACTCTCGCCCCTCGGAACCATGCTCAGCTCCAGTCCGGGCGGCACGATGAAGCTCTCTCCCATGGTGAAGAGCGCCTCATGCTTCAGCGAGCGGACCTCGACTGATCCGATGACCACGACCATCACCGCCGGCACGCCGGTTGGCTGCTTCCAGCGCATCTCACCGCGCAGCGTGAGCCGCTGCATCTCGTAGGCCCCGCCGCTCACGAGCAGCTCGCGCGCGCCCCACTCGCATCGCTCGAGTCTCGGGGTCACGCGGGCGGGTCCACAATCGCCCACCCGCATGCTCTGCAGCGCCTGCGCCACGTGCAGCTCACGCGGGCGACCGTTCGGGCCGGGGCGGCCGTAGTCATCTATGCGGAAGGTAGAGTCAGACGGCTGCTGCACCTCAAGCAGCATGACTCCGCGCAGCATGGCGTGGACGGTCCCCGCGGGCAGGTGCAGCACATCCCCCGCAGCCACCGGGACCCGCCGCAGCACCCGCGCGATGCTCCCGTCGGCGACGCGCTGGCGGACCTCCTCGGGCGTCACCCCCCGCTGGAAGCCGTGCACCACCATGGCGCCCGGCTCCGCGTGGATGATCACCCAGGTTTCGCTCTTGCAGCGCTCGCCGGGATAGAGACGGCGACAGGTCTCGGCGTCGGGGTGCACCTGGATGCTGGAGTCGTCCTGCACATCGATGAACTTCACCAGCAGCGGGAACTGCTGCTCGCCACCGGGCAGTAGACTGGGGCCGAAGCGCTCCACAACCTCTCGCAGGCTGGCGTCTGCCAGCGGGCCGTCGGCGATGCTCGAGGTGCCCTCGGCCAGGTCGGCCACCTCCCAGGCTTCCCCCACCAACTCATCCGGAGGCAGCGCCTTGCCCAGCACCTCCGCCAGCCCCCGTCCGCCCCAGATCTTCCGCTTCAGCAGCGGGTTGCAGCGGAGGGGGAAGCTCAGCCGATTGCGCTCGCGCCTCGACCTGTCCATCATCGCTCCCGTCGGTGACCGCACCGTTGGCCCCGGCTAGACCGCACTCCCCCGTGGCCACCCGCAAAGCTCGCTCAGCCCTCGATCTGCTCCAGCACCTCGCCCGTCTTCTGTTCTAACAACTCACTGTCGCCTCGGGTCTCCACGTTCAGTCGGATGACCGGCTCGGTGTTCGAGGGTCGGAGGTTGAAGCGCCAGCGGTCAAAGGCCACGGAGACGCCGTCAGTGGTGTCCACTTCGCCGCCGGCCTCTTCGTAGTGCTCCCGTACGTGCTCGAGGGCCGCCATCTGCGCATCCTCATCGGCCACGTCCACATTGATCTCACCGCTGCAGGGGAAGCGCTCCTCCCGTTCGGACACCAGCTCGGACATGCGGCGCTGCTGCCTGCTGATGATGTCCGCCACCAGCAGCCACGGGATCATGCCCGAGTCCGCGTAGTAGAAGTCGCGGAAGTAGTGGTGGGCCGAGACCTCGCCCCCGTAGACGGCGTCCTCGGCACGCATCCGCTCCTTGATGAAGGCGTGACCGGTCTTGCTTTGCACCGGTGTGCCTCCATTGTCTCTGACGATCTCGATGGTGTTCCAGATCAGCCGCGGGTCGTGAATCACCCTCGCGCCCGGCTCGGCGTCATGCAGCATCCGCTGTGCCAGCAGGCCGACCAGGTAGTAGCCGTTGACGAAGTCCGCGTTCTCATCGAAGAAGAAGCACCGATCGCAGTCGCCGTCCCAGGCGACGCCCAGCGAGGCCCCCGAGCGCCGCACCGCGTCGGCTGTGCGCTGTTGCTTCTCTGGCCGCAGCGGATTGGGAACGCCGTGGGGGAAGGTCCCGTCCGGCTCGTGGTCAATGCGCGTCAGGCGCAGCGGCAGATGCTCGGCGATCAGATCCACGAATGGGCCGGCGCAGCCGTTGCCGGAGTTGACCACCACGTGCAGCGGCTCCAGCTTCTGGGGCTCGATGAACTCCAGCACGCGGCCCACGTAGGCCTCCGAGATGTCCTCGCGCCGCACGGAGCCCTTCTGGGGGGCGCTGTCGAGGTCGCGCTCGGCCACCATCCGCTCGATCTCGTACAGGCCGGAGTCCCCGCTGATGGGGACGGCCCCGTCGCGCACGAACTTGAGGCCGTTGTAGTCGCGAGGGTTGTGGCTGGCGGTCACCATGATCCCACCGCCGATGCCCTCCTGCGCCGCGGCGAAGTAGACCACCTCGGTGCCCACCATGCCGATGTCCAGAGCGTCGGCGCCCGCATCGGTCAGCCCGCGTATCAGCGCCTCGGACATCGTCGGGCTGGACTCCCGCACATCGTGGCCCACGGCCACCGGCCCACTCGGCCGCACCAGCTTCACATAGGCCCTGCCGATGTCGTAGACGATCTCCTCGTTCAGCTCATCAGGGACGCGGCCTCGCACATCGTAGGACCCGAAGGCGACCGTCCGCACCTCCTGCGCCCGATCGAGAGGCGCCACAAGGACGCCGCCCTCGCTGACGGCAACCACAACGCCACTCATGCCGATGACCGCCACCGGAACGTCCGCCAGCTCCTCGTACACGACGCAGTCGTCACAGTCGGTCAGCATCGGAGCCCCATGAGTGGCGTTCCCCCGGCCGTCGGTCTCGGATACCCGGCGCCAGGCGTCCCACGCGCCCACGTCGTCCCAGGGGAAGCTGGCCCTGACCACTAGTGCCCGCTCGGCACGTTCCATTAACGCGTAATCCACGGAGATGTTCGGCAGGTCGGCGAAGAGCCGCTCGGCCTTGGCGTCGTCGCCATCCGCGAGCGCCGCGGCCATGGCCCGCGTGGCGCTCGCAATCTGCGTATTGGCGCGCTCGAGCTCGGCCAGAAGCGTGCTAATCCGCCAGAAGAACATGCCGCTGTTCCAGAGGAAGCGATCGCTCTGCAGGAACCTGCGGGCCGTGTCCGGATCCGGCTTCTCGCGGAAACCGGCCACCGGGCGGAGGCTGTCGCCGGCCTCTATCGTCCGCAGCCCCAGCGCCTTATCCCCGGCCTCGATGTAGCCGTATCCCGTCTCCGGCCGCGTGGGCTCGATGCCGATGGTGACGAGGGCATCGAGCTGTTCCGCCGCCGCCATCGCCACCTGCACGTCGCGCCGGAACGTCGCCTCGTCGCCCACGTGCTGATCCGCAGGGACAACCGCCATGGTGGTATCGCCGGGCAGGCCCAGTCGGCCGAGGATCCAGGCGGCCGCCCAGGCCACGGCCCCCATCGTGTTGCGCTTCGCGGGCTCGGCCACCACCTGCTTGTCGCTGAGCGGAAGGCCGGTGTCCAGGATAGGTTGGCGCAGCGCACGTCCGGTGACGATCAGCAGCTGCTGCCCGCCCACCACATCGCCGATGCGCGAGGTCGTGGCCTCCAGCAGCGTCCGGCCGCCGGGGCCCAGCGGCAGGAGCTGCTTTGGGCGCTCCGGGCGCGACAGGGGCCAGAAGCGCTCCCCAACGCCGCCCGCCATGATGACGCCGACGCGCTCGTGGGCTGGGCTGTCGCGCATGAGGTGTCCTCCCCCGCCCGGCCAGAGCGGGCTTACGGTGTTCGCGGACCACCACCGCCCGAGAGCGCGTCGCGCTCCGGGCGGTGCCGCTATCCTACCAAGCCCGGCCACGGAGCGCAAGCCGCCCTGTCCGCCATGGCGCGAATCGCTGATGTCGGCCGAACATTCAAGTCGGCAGGGGGCTCTGCAGTGCCGCTGAGGTGCTAACGATGCCACGAGCGAGGGACCGAGCCGGAGCGGCGAGGTCGGGCGAGGCGACTCAGGTGGCGGGGGGCACTGAGCGCACCACTCAGGCCACGGTCACCCGGACGAATCGCAACCCCCTATATGGACCCTTACGCAGGGGCTGTGACGGAGAGGACCGCGAGGGCGCCTACCGCGGCTGCACATCGAAGAACGTGCCCACTGCCTGCACCGCCATGTCGCCATTGCGCGTGAGATGCATGCGGTCGTAGCCGACCAGCAGGCGGCCGGGCTGCACCTCGACGACGGAGTTGTAGCTTGTGGAGCTGCCCGTGTGAAAGCACGTGTGATCCACCCAGGTGTCGCCGCCATCGAGACTGAACGCCAGCCAGTTGCCGGGCCGGCCGTAGGTCACCGCAAGGACGCCCGACTGCATGCGGCAGGCGTTCGGCCACACACCGCGGTCGGCGATCGGTCGAGGCTCAGACCACGTGCGGCCGTCGTCCGTTGAGGTGCTCAGATACAAAGGGGTGTAGTGCCCTCGACTGCCTCCCGTGCGCATGAAACACAGGATCTGCCCGTCAGGCAGGGGCAGCAGGTCCGCCTCGCAGAAGCTCTCCAGCCCAATCTCCGGGTCATAGGCCACCGTGGAGAGGTAGTCCCACGTCCGACCGCGGTCTGTGGAGCGTACCACGAAGGTGCGATACTTGTACATCTGCCACTCAGGCGGGAAGTTGGGCACGAGCACCTCATCGCCCGCAAACTGGCCATACATGGCCGCCAGCAATGAGCCGTCGGCAAGCTGAATGACGGCATGGTCGATCGCCGGGCCCTCCACGCGGTCTCCCTGGTCCGAGACCCCACCGGTGCCGCGAGGAATGCTCAGCATCGCGGTCTCGGACTCGAACGTGCGGCCGCCGTCCGTGGATCGCCGCAGCACGGTCGAGAAGAGGCCATCCCCGATGCGCTCCGTGAGAAAGCCCAGCGATATGATCTCGCCATCGGGGAACTCAAACGCGTTGGCGCCCAGGCTCTCCCCCTCCTGCTCCCAGGTGCGGCCACCGTCATGTGAGCGCCGGTCCGAGACGGCCAGCGTGCCATCCCGGAGCTGGTGCAGCATCACGCGCCTGTGCCCTGGCTTGATCTCGACGGTCTCCCCGACCTCGATCTCGAGATGCTCGCCCCCCTCGACCGTGATCTGAGGCTCGGTGAGCGGCGGAGCGGGGCGGCAGCGCACCCACTTCCAGGCGGCCTCGCCCGTGGCCCGCGACGACATGCACCCGAACGAGCAGCGGTTTCGGGGCGGGCTCCCCAGCGCTGGCGATGTGAGCTGGCCGGCTCCGTCGATCAGCACCTCGCCGTCGGCATAGAGGCGCACATCCTGGCTGACGATCTCCAGGCGATACGTGTGGAACTGACCCGCCGCATCGAAGGGCGCGCTCTGGCCGGCGTTGACAAGCTCCACCCGGTCCGGATAGAGCGTCGCGGTCTCCTCGTATACCCCATTGGCGGCCAGAATGCCCACCCCGTAGGGCGCTGAGCAGGAGACCACCCTGACAGACGCCTCGACTGCCGCCGTCTCCGCGGGATCGGCCTGCCAGTCGAGGTGATAGCAGCGGCCGCTACCATCCTCCGTGGACGGATCGACCACAAGCAGACCCTCATCAGTCAGCTCCGAGCGGGTGGCCTCCCCGACCCAGGCAGTGGTCGCCGGGTGCCACACGCCATCGCGGAACACGTGCTCCCACGGCGGTTGGGCGGGGGTCAGTGACACGGCGAGCAGGAGCACACTCACGGACAGAGCGACTGCTGAGATGGGTTGCTGCACGGCAGCTCCTCCGTGTGGCAGTTCGGTGCGAGATGAACGCCCCGCGCGATGGCGGCCCACAATAGGGTACTTCGACCCAATCCGGCACGCACCTGCAACGGGGGCGGGAGGCTACTCCGCGGCGATCTCAGGGCGCTCCGCTGCTGTCTCCGCGGCGCCGGTGGGGCGCACGTAGGCCGCGAGCAGGACGGCGCTGACGAGCTGCATCGCGCCCATGAACACGAACGGCCAGCGCATTCCCGACCAGGATGCCATGAGCCCACCGGCCAGCGGACCGACGGCGAAGCCCAGGCACATCGCCGACGTGGTGACGCCGAAGGCCCGGCCGTACATGTCCGAGGAGACGCTGGCGCTGATCATGGCGTTGATGGCCGGCCTGCCGCCGCCCGCCACCAGGCCCCAGCCGATGCGGAGCCCGAAGAGCTGCCCGAGCGTCTGGACGATGGCGTGGGGAGCGCTGAAGAGCGCTGACAGGCCGGTGGAGGCGATCAACACCCGCCGGTGGCCCAGGCGGTCGCTGATCCGGCCGACGATCAGGCAGCTCACACCGGCCGCCAGCCCGCCCAGCCCCATGAGCTGGCCGGTTACCGTAGCGGCCCTGGTGGTGTTTGCGATGCGCTCCACGAACAGCGGGAAGATCGGCCCCACGAACGTGACTGCGAAGGCCGTCAGGAAGAACACCAGCAGCAGCGCCCCCAGCCCCTTGTCCCCGAAGACCTGCCGGAGGCCGTGGTTGCCGTTGGCGCACTGCTCCGGGGGCACAAAGCTCTCCCGGGCTCCGAACACTACTACGAGGCCCGCCAACGCCCACATGGCGCCGCAGATGAAGAACGGGATCCGGTAGCCGTAGGCGTCAGCGACCGTGCCCCCTGCCCACGGCCCTACGGCGTTTCCCAGGATCAGGGCGGTCTGCATCACACCCATGGTGAACCCCAGTCGATCCCGCGGTGTCACGCTGGCGACAAGGGTGTTGCAGGCGGCACCGGTGCCAGTCAGCGCCCCCTGAATGAACCGAAGGACCACAAGCTGATGCACGGTCTGCGCGAAGCCCATGAGCGCGATCATTACTGCGCCGCCGAACATCGCCCGTTCCAGCATCAGCTTGCGCCCGTAGCGGTCCGCGAGGCCTCCCCAGATGGGCGAGAAGATGGTGAGGCTCAGTCCCGCCGCGGTCATGGCCGCGCCCGCCCATACGGCGACCATGCGGTCGTCCGTTACCCCAAGATCCCGGACGAAGAAGGGCAGGAACGGCATGACGAACGAGAACCCGACGGCGCTCAGCAGGTGGGCGAACCAGACAGCGTAGACCGTCCGCTGCCAGTGGGGGTCAGGCGGTTCCTCGGACTCCTCGCTGTGGGGCGACGGCTCAGTGACCATGCGTATCGTCGGTCTTGTTGAGGGCGGCAACTTCCAGGATGATGGCGGCAATCCCGCGCATGATACACCCACCCGGCGTAGAGGGCAAGCAGATGCAGAGGTTGAGAGCAACAGGAAGAGCTGCGCCGTGTGTTGCGCACGCTGTGCGGTTCGCCTCTTGTGCCGGGCGAAGTCGCCGCTAACGCGGCACTTGCTCTGCACGACACGTCGTGGCGGCCGTCATCACGTAGACGGCCGCCGTCACGGCCGCCCCAGGCGTGAACCACAGGCGCCGGCTCCGCCGCCCACCGCCCGCCCTCCCGCTCGCGCGCGCAGGTCTTCGTGGGGGCGGAGAGAATGGCACACAAAGGTCTTCTGTCAGGCATCGGTTCGATTGCCGTCCGACAGCCCTGTCGCGGAGCAGTGTTCGCCGAACGCCTCGGAGGTATGAGCATGCAGGTCGTCGGTCGCGGACTCATCTGGGATGCTGCCACTTGCACCGATGGCCGGGCTGCCGCCAGCTTTGTCGCCCTCTGCGCCGCCGCTGACGGCTCGCTCTACGCCAGCTTCCGCCGGGGCAGCTCCAAGGACTCCACGGACGGCAATGCCACCATCTGTCGCTCAGACGATGAGGGCCGGACCTGGCAGGTCGTCTGCGATGGGCTGCGAACCGAACACGCGAGCTGCCATCGCCAGCTCGTGACCGCCTCCCTCTATGAGGCGGAGCCCGGCCGCCTCGGCTGCTTCGCCACGCTCTTCGAGACCCGAGAGGACTCCCGGCTGTACGACAGCTCCGGCGACGCTCTTCTGCCGAGTTGGCTGGTGCTGGCCGACTCGACTGATCGGGGCGTAAGCTGGGGTGACTATCGGGTGCTCGACACCCAGGGGCTGCCCGGCTGCTCGGCGACGGGCTCGACGGCAATGCTGGCCGACGGGCGAGTCGTGCTCCCCTTCGAGAGCTACGGCACGCGCCCGGGCTCCGAGGAGCGCGTCCACGCGGCGTGCGCCTTTCTTCTCGGGCCGGAGCGCGGGCCGGGCGATCCGGTGGTCATTGCCTCCGACCCACAACGACGCGTCTACTACTGGGACCAGCGCGTGGCGCTGTGCCCGCTGCGTGCAACGCCGGTCGCCATGTTCTGGACCTACGACCGGCGGTCGGAGCAGGACCTGCCCATCGGCATTGCATGGGGCAGCGCCGACGGGTTGAGCTGGGAGCAGCCGAGCGCAACCGGCCTCGCCGGACAGATCTCGCAGCCGATCCCGTTGCCCGACGGCCGATTGGCGGCGTTCTACGTGCATCGCCACGCGCCGCCGTCGATGCGACTCGCCCTCTCGGGGGACGGCGGACGCACGTGGGACCCGGACGATGAGCTCGTGGTCTATGACGCGGCCGCCGATGCTGCCGGGCGCGGGGATGGCAGCTACACTGACTACTGGGACGAGATGTTCACCTGGACCTTCGGCCATCCGGCAGGCCTGGTGCTTCCCGGCGGCGACCTGCTGCTGGCGTATTACGCCGGGCTCAGCCCCGAGCACCTGTCGATCCACTGGGCGCGCGTGCGAGCGCGGGCCGGCTCGTCGCGCTGACGTGGCCGGATCGGTCGGGGGTGCCCGGCGCTCTTGGCCTGTGGTCGGGCATATGCCGGCTGGTGGTTCGGAGGGCGGGATGCTCTGCGGAGCGGATGTGCGCCACGAGCCTGTGTCGCCGGCCGGGCGTGGCCCTGTGGGTACTGCCGTCACGTAGGGAGGTTCTGAGCGATGCGCACCGCCGCGACTCTGGCGTTAGCAATGCTGCTCGTGGGCGTCGGCACCACGCTTGCGTGGGCTGACGTCCATCAGGCGGCGAGCGAGGGCGACCTCGAGCAGGTCAGAGAGCTTCTGGACGAGGGTGCGGACCCCAACGACATCCCGGAGGAGCAGTTCGGCGCCCTTCACTGGGCCGCCCTGCGCGGTCACGTCGAGGTCGCGACGCTCCTGCTGGACAGCGGCGCGGACATCAACCGCCGGGCCATCGGGGTAACGCCGCTATCACTCGCTACCGAGAGTGGGCACCGCGAGATGATCGAGCTGCTGGTGGCGCGAGGCGCCGACATCGAGGCCGGCGACGCCTCGGGAGGCACGCCGCTGCATACC
>JBNGDZ010000078.1:0-13381 GCA_049975765.1 Armatimonadota bacterium | reverse complement strand
GGGGACCGTAGCCGCCCGTTGCCGCTGCTTGGGGCTTGTGGCTTGCGGCTTGCGGCTAAAACCAGATAATCGGCAAGTTGTCGAATAGAGGCAGGCCTGTGGTCTTCGCCAGGCCCATCACGATGCCGGTGAAGAAGTAGTGGCCCACGACCACTCCCAGGAAGCCCGGCATCAGCCGCCGGAATGAGCCCACCCCACCGATGTGCAACAGCAGGCCCTTGATGGCCCATACGATCCCGAACGGCGCCCAGAAGCGCCTCCCCTGGTTCAGGGCGACGACGAAGCCCGCCGGGTGGAAGGGAAAGCGCAGGAAGAAGTGGCGCACCACCAGGCCGACGACGGTCAGCACCAGGCCCGTCCCCAGGCCCCACCAGGCGCTGGCGTCCACGCCGGTGGGCGCCGCGCAGAGGCCGATGGCCCACTCGGCGTCCTGCTGGGCGTAGCGCACGCGCACGCCGCCGACGCCCGCCCCGCCGCTGAGCACGTTCGCGCCGTGGTCGTAGAAGGCCGTCAGGTGCATCCACCAGCCCAGGGCCATGCCGACCGGCACCGCCAGGAGCATCAGCCTCGTGATGTCGCCGAAGTCCATCTCGCCGCGGCGGGTCATGTTGTAGCTCTCAAGCTGCGCGGCCAGCCCGGAGTGGGCGTAGCCCCGGTCGATCCAGCGGACGTTGAAGATGGCCGCGAAGGGTCGCCAGGCGCCCTCAGCGCCCACGCCCGTGGCGCCGAAGAGCCGCACGAAGCCCTGGGTCATCCCCGAGTGCGGGAAGAGCCAGGGCGTCGCGGCGCCGGCAACCGCTCGCACGCGGGCGTGGCCGATGGCGCCGACCATGAACGTGAAGAGGGCAAAGAGCACATAGCCGACGGGCAGGCCGCTCCACAGCCAGAAGACGGCGATGAAGCCCATGCCGAGGAGCGCCCCACGCATCAGCCACACGTGTGTGCGGGGCAGCTCATCGCCGTGCCGGCCGATGCCGAAGGCCCGGCGGAGGCCCTCCACCAGCGGGCGCCGGGCCACCCACAGGGCCGCCAGCACCAGGCCGATGAACGACCCGGAGGAGGCGTCGCGATAGGCGGTGCCCTTGATCTGGTAGCCGCCGGAGGCCGCGGCCACCTTGAAGAAGTTCAGCAGCAGCCACGTAATCGCGGTCGTGATCAGCACGTCCTGGGGCGCGAAGTAGGCCAGCCCGTAGGCCTCGGGCATCAGGAAGATGTTGATGCCCCCGCCGATGACACTCCAGGGGTACTCGGTCAGCAGATTCCCCAGCGCGTACTCCCGGCCCCACAGCGGAAAGGCGAAGGTCGTCGCCGCGATCATCTCGTGGATGCCGTAAGCCGCGCCGATGGCGAAGCCCACCCACATCACCGGGTCGGACAGGAAGGGCACGCCGGCGATGAAGCTGCGCTGCTCCGTGATGCCCAGCGGAATCTCCACCAGCGGGTAGGGCAGACGCTCCGAGAGCGTCCACTCCCGCTCCGCCAGCCCCGCCACACACTGCATGGTGGCGAAGAGCACGAACAGGAAGACCGACCACGCCAGCAGCGGCACGGCCCAGACGCCCCACGGCACCAGCGTTGTGCGCCAGATGGGCCCGTAGAGCAAGCCCTGCAGGCCCGAGCCCGGACCGGGGCCGGTCATGGCCTCATCCGAGCCCTCGTAGAGCTCCCGGACGGCCTCCGGATCGGTCACCTGCAGCCAGTCATTGACGTGCGGCGCCGCCTCCGCGAAGTCGTTGGAGTAGTCGGCGAAGTATGTGAGGGTGGTCAGCTCCGGCAGCAGCGTGCGGATCACGCCCACGGCGAAGACGATGGTGGCGATGGTGATGAAGGCGTACAGGTACATGATCTGCTGGCCGGAGAGGCTGAGGCGGGAGAAAAGGCGCCCGAGGGCCGTTCCCTCCCCGCCGGTGCGCATCGCCAGGTTGCGCGTGGCGACCGACAGGGCCATGAAGCCCAGCAGTGCGCCGAGGGCGGTCATGGGAGGCACGGACTCGGTGATCTGGCAGGCGAAGGCCACCAGCTCGGCCTCCCGCGCCCAGATCACGGCGACAAAGGCGAAGATCAGCGTGAGGATGACGGTCGTGAGACGGAGGCGCTCGCCCCGCGGCGGCGTCTCCTGGTCGGCCTTCGCTGTGATCGCATCTGCTGTTGCCATGTCGCCCCTGGTCGCGTGCCGGTCACGGCGGGCCAGGCTGCTGCCACCCGCGCCCGTCGTGCTGCTCAATGAGGTCCATGATCTCCGTCCGGTCGAGCATCTCGGCCAGGTCCCGCGCCGTCTTGCCGCCGCCATCGGGAAGGTCGGGGTTCGCGTCGGCCTCCAGCAACTGCCTCACGATCGTGACATGGCCGTGGCGTGCCGCTGCGTGCAGCGGCAGGAAGCGCCTCACTACCATCTCGTCGGGATCCGCGCCCTCGTCGAGCAGGCGCGTGACCGTCTTCTCGTCGCCAAGGGCCGCCGCCGACGCCAGTGTTGGCTTCGCGCCATGCTCCACGTAGGCGGCAACCGCCAGCGGAGTCCAGCCACGGTCGGTGGCGTTGACGTCCGCGCCGCGTTCGATATGCCGACGCACCTCGCTGACGCTGCCGATGGAGGCCGCCTGGTGAGGGCCCGCGGTCCGCGGCCGCCGAAGGCAGCCGCTCGACATCACTACAGAGAGCGAGACCAGTAGTGCTGTGGCCGCACGCATCGGTCGCCACCCCCACTGCTTGATGCGGCTCGACATGAAGCTCGAGCCCGGTGCCTATCCTCCGTGCGGGTTCTCCCACTGCGCGCCAACGAAGTCGATGTACTGCTGCAGCAGGCCGCCGGGCGGGTCGAAGGGCATCTGCACCGGCGTCTTCGCCACCGTACTGTGGTAGCAGGCCAGGATCACCAGCCACTCGTCCAGCGATGTCGCCAGGTTCGTGGGCGCCACCGCGTCATCGTCCTCCAGCCAGTCGAAGAGCGCGTTGGTCAGATTCGCCTGGCCCTGATTGTCCTCCTCGGCGTAGAGGTGCTCGCCGCGCTGCGCGCGGCCGCCGACCGTCTTCTCCCAGTGGTGCATCGACCAGTGGACGAAGCCCGTGGTGCCGTAGGCCGCGATGCGCTTGTGCATATGCCGCGGCGCGCCCTCGGCCATCTCCGGCACGCCCTCTCCCGACTGCAGCAGCCCGCGCTTTCCGTCGGCGAAGGTGATCAGCGCCGCCGCCGAGTCGGGGCTGGGATGCGTGCCGTTGATGTCGTCGAAGCCCGCACAGGCGCCCTGCACGGCCGTCACGTCCACGTAGTCCGCGAAGGCGAACATCAGGTCCAGCACATGCACGCCCTGGCCGTTCATCGGCAGCATCGCCGAGGCGTCCAGGCAGCGCACCTCGCCGACGGCGCCCGACCGCACGTGATCGAGCAGGTCCAGGATGCGCGGGTGGTAGCGAAGCTGGTGGTTGACGACGAACTTCGTGTCGCTGGCCGCCTCCAGCTCCCGGATCTGCTTGTAGTCATCGGCGCCGATGCAGATGGGCTTCTCGACGATCACGCCCGGCACGCCCGCATCCGCCAGCGGCTTCATCAGCGAGTGGCGGATGGTGGGTGTGGTCACCATATGCACTGCGTCCGGCTCCTCTGCCGCCAGCATCTCGTCGAGGTCGGTGTACCAACTGGGGATGCCGAACTCCTCCGCGAAGGCGGTGGCCCTCTCCTCGATCAGATCGCAGCAGGCCACCATCTCCCCGCGGTCGATCAGCTCGTAGGCCCTGGCGTGACCCTTCGCCCGTCCCCCACACCCCAGAAATGCGCACTTGAAGCTCATCGTACTCCTCCTCCGAGGGATTACCGAACCCATATCATGTCATATCGTGCACGTGCGACGATGGACTCAACGGCACCGGCTGGACCAGCAGGGAAGCTCGCCCCGCCTTATGGCTGTTGGAGACACCGGTCTGCGCTCAGTCCCACCCTCCCCCCGCGCCCAGCCACCGGTGCAGCGGCGGCGGCGCCGGGTCGCAGACCTCGTTGAAGCGCAGACCCTCCAGCGGCTGGTTCACGGCCGCCTCGATGCGCCGCCGGGCCCGGGACACCACCTCCGGATGCTGGTCGTGCAGGTCCGCGTCCTGATCGGGCAGCCGGAAGAGCATCGGCTCTGGATCGTCGCGGCCCACCGGGCAGCTGTAGAGCCACTCACCATCCATCACCGACGCCCAGCCGGCGGCGTTGCCGGTGCCCGCGCCCGCCCAGCCGTTCACGATGTAGGGCCGCAGCTCATCGGCCTCCCCGGTGACCAGCGGCCATACGTTGAGGCCCTCACAGCGGTGCGGCACATCCAGCAGCGACAGGATCGTGGGCATCACGTCATGGCTCTGCACGTAGCTGTCGATGACCATTCCCGAGGGCGCGTCGGGGTGGTGCATGTACCACAGGAAGCCGACGTTGTAGGTGCGCATGTTCCCGTGGCCCTTGCCGAAGCCCGTGTGGTCCATCAGCTCCGTGCCGTGGTCGGAGAGCACCAGCACGATGGTGTCGCCCCACAGATCAAGCTCCGAGAGCGTCTCGAAGATGCGGCCCACCTGCTTGTCCACGAAGGTGACCTCGCCCAGGTAGAGGGCCTTGATGCGCTCGATCTCCTCCTCGGTGGGCTCGCCGTGCTCCCAGGCCGCTCCGGGGAAGACCGGGTCGATCCCCTCGTAGCCGGGCGTGTACTCGTCGGCGTACCGCGTGGGCGGGTCCCACGGCTCATGGGGGTCGAACATCTCCACCCACAGCAGGAAGGGCGTGTTGCGGTGCGCCGCCTCCAGCCACTCGCAGGCACTGGTCGCCACCCGCGCGCACAGGTAGTCCTCCTCGCGCTCGCGCCCCACCATGTTCGAGAGGTACTGCGCCAGCGTGGCGTGGCGCCTGAAGTCGATGGGCTCCCGGACGCGCCTGCGCATCTCGTCCTCGATCAGATCCGGGCGCACAGGCTTCCAGTTATCGCTCTCCTGCCCGCGGATGAAATCGAAGGTGGCGAAGCCCCGCCAGTAGTTCATGGTGGGCTTGAACATGTGGTACACGTCCGCCACCATCCCGGTGTAGTAGCCGTGGGCGGTGAGGACCTCGGCGAGCGTGTCCTGGTGCGGGGGGATCCTGTGCCAGCCGGGCTGGTGGTGCCAGTGGCCGCGGCGGTCGAAGGTGTAGCTCCACGGGAAGCTGCGGCAGCCGGTGTAGAAGCCGCGGCGCATCTGCAGCGTGGGCTGGCCCTCCCCATAGGCGCCCTCGAAGGCAATGCCATTCGCGTAGAAGTCATCCAGGTAGGGCGTGCGGCAGTAGCTGAGCGTCTTGCCGGGCCCGACGATGTCGTTGCGGAAAGTGTCCAGGCAGATGGCGACGACGTTCATGCCAAGCTCCCCTCGTGGGCTGGGTGTCATCCACGACGCGGCAGTTTCGGCGGGAGGAGCGGAGGGTCCTTCGTGAGGCGGCAGGCCATCGTCAGACGAGGGGCTCTTTGTGCGTGATGGCGGTCACGTCAGGCACCGCCGCGCGTGGCGGTCGCCGGTGCCAATGTGCCTGCCGCACAGCCGGAGGAGCGATGGCGGCTCTTCTCATTCGCCCTGCTGCTCGGTGCTCCGATGCCGGACATCGTATGTCAGCTGCATCTTCCGCGCCCAATGCGCTCAATCCAGGGCCGACCTCGTCTCGGCAACCAGCATCCAGAAGGCCGCCGACTGGATGACGCCCGAGGGCGGCAGCATCCTGATGTCCGTCTCCGGGGGACGGAAGCTGATCACGGCGTCGCCCCACGGCCAGCACCCGCAGATGTTGATGTCCGCGCCCATGGCCGATGCAGGACGCTGTGGTGTGCCGGACAGGACCGTGACGATCCTGGCGCCCGCCTCGTGTGCCCTCGCCACCCACGGGCCGAAGGGCTCGTAGTAGCCCACATAGAGCACCAGATCCCCGGGACTGAGAACCTCCGGGAGCTGCTCGGGCGTGACGCGCTCCAGTACCGCGAACGGCAGGGCCTCCTCCGAGATCTGAGCAGGCAGGGATGGCGGCATGTGTCCGACCAGCTCGCAGTGCACCGTGCCGCCTGCGGCGAGGGTCTCCGCAGCGAGCTGTCCCGCCCGGGTGAACTTCCGGGCCTGCGTCGCCCGCAGCCGCCGCATGGTGTTGGCCAGCGTCGCCAGATACCTGCGGGCAGCCAGGCCCGGTGGTAGTGGACCGGCCATCTGCGGATCCCAGCGGAGGTCCCTGCGCGCGTCGTTGCGCTCCCGGCCGTCGGGGACGAGCACGCTCTTGAAGATGGGTGGCATGCGCCCGGACGAGCGCATCATCGCCGTGACCAGCTCCCCGGTGAAGGCCCACAGGCTCTGCGCCAGGGCGGGGGAGGTCGCCGGCAGCTCGCCGGCACGCGGCGGATCGGCGTGGGCTGCGATGAAGAGGTAGCCATCGGCCAGAGCGGAGCGCGAGCGCTCGGGGAGCAGGCGCAGCAGCTCCGCAGAAGGAGTCACCGCCGGCGCCCTGCGAGGGGCGAAGAGCACGCAGAGCGCCCCCCGCTGTGCTGACCCGGCCAGCAGCGCCGCGGTATCGGGCTCATCGCCCACGAGTGAGCCCACCAGCACCACATCGCCTGCGCTGAGCTCCTCGGGGCCCGTGAGGCGACGGGCGATCATCAGCCCTCCCGCCCGATTGAAGCCCTCCAGGACGAAGCCCTCCTCCCCCGCGAGCCACAGGACAGGGCCGGGCTGGCCGGGATCGCGCACGAGAAGCTCCGCAGCGATTCCGGCGTAGCGCACATAGTCGTCGAGATCCCGCACCGCCGCGGCGTTGGCCTGAAGGAGCCGATCGAGGTATCGCTGGGCGGGAATGGGCTGATCCGCCAGAGACCGCATGCCTCCCAATACCGTAACCATCAGCGTGATCGGGATCAGCCGGGTGCTCGCCATCATCGGGAATCACCGAAGCCTGGCGCAAGGTAGTGCACTCGGCGGTGCCCTTCGCCGTCGCGTGGCATCGTCCTGCGTGGGTGGCCGCGCGCACCGCCATCTCAGAGGTGAGCACGCAGGGGTGGCGAAGCCTGGCTCACGAGCGACTGCACGAGCGGGAGGCGATCGAAGATGGCTCGCCCGATGCCGGTGACACTCGCGATCCTCCTCGTCTGCGCCCCGGCGCTGGCGGCTGACCCTCCGAAGGTGGTCCTCGTTGCGGAGGCCCAGGATCTGCCCACGGCAAGCGGCGCGGCTCTCGCCGAGGACCCGCACGCCAGCGGCGGCGAGGCACTGAGGCTCGCTGCCCCCGACGCAAGGCTGGGCATGCAGATCCCGCTGCCCGCCGGCGAGTACACGCTGGTGGTCTCGGTCACCGCAGCCGACCCCCACCATGACGCCATCTACGTCAGCGCTCCGGGGGTCGAGCAGCGGTTGGCGGTGGGGGGCTTCGGCGAGCTCGTGACGCTCTCGGTACCCTTCATCGTGACCGGGCACGGGCCCAGCATCATCGTCATCCGACCCGATCCGGACGAGCTCGGCGTGTTGGTCGATCAGGTGGCCATCGTGCGCGGTAGCGCCGGGCAGGGGGTGGCGCCGGCGGAGATGGAGGAGGCGGTGCAGCGACCCGAGCTGTCACCGCTGCCGGGGCCGGAGGTGGCGTCGACCGCTCCCGCCGAGCCACAGACCCCTACGGAGTTCGAGCTGTCGGAGCTGCCCGATGGGCCCCATGCACGGGGGCTGGACACGCTCCTGTTGGCGAGCTTCGACGAGTCCGCAGATGCCGACTGGGCTCGCGGCCGAGCGGGATGCGCGAACCTCAGCCGCGCACCGCTTGCCGAAGGCCACTGGGGGCGGGCGCTCGACTGCACCGGCGAGCAGGTGCGAGTGCTCTACAACATGGAGCGCAACATCGTCTCCCGCGCGGGGACGATGCAGTGCTGGGTGCGCGCCGGCGAGACGAACATATGGGCCGACGGGCTCGAGCGCTACCTGCTGCACCTGCGCACCCGGCGCCCGCTTCCCGGAGAGCCCCGTGTGCCCGTGACGCTGGAGGTGGTCAAGCGCGAGGACGACGCGCTGCACCTGTCCGCGGCAGGCACGCCGCTGCCCATCGATCTGGCGGTGCCGACCGCGGACCTCGATCCGGCCGCGTGGCACCACGTGGCGGTCTCGTGGGACTGCAGAGACCGAGACAGCCTGAGGTTCTGGCTCACGGTGGACGGCCGTGGCGAGACCGTCGGCGTCCCCTGGCAGACGAGGATGATGCCATTCAGCATCATGCAGGTAGGCAACGCCCCATGGGTCGGGCACTACGCGCACGAGGGCGAACACGCCGAACTGGGCGGGTACATCGACGACCTGCACATCTCCGACGAGACGCCGCCAATGCGGGCGAGCCGCCCCGACGGCCTGGGCGAGATCGACCTGGATCTGGCGCTGGCGGCCGAGGACGCGCTCGCTCAATGGCTGGAGGTCTGGGCGGAGCTGCAGACCGGCGGCGCGTGGGGGCCGTGGATCACCCCCATGATCAACGCCAACAGCGGCATCTACTTCGACTGGACCGGCCAGGCCGATGACCGGAGGCTGGTCAGGAACAAGTACGGCTCTTCCATCGTCTCGGTCGCCTATGATTACGCAGACACCTTCGAGCACACCGGCGACGAGCGCTGGCGGCAGATCGCATGGAACGCGGTGGACTTCTTCCTGCGAGGACAGGATCCCCGCGGGTACTGGTACGAGAGCTACATCGTGGACGAGTCTGGACGCATCGCGGGCATGAGCACTCAGTGGGCACGGGTGCAGGACGGGCACCAGAGCCAGCCGTTCCTCTTTCTGCTGAACTGGCACCGTATCACCGGGGATCGCAGGGCCTTCGAGGCGGACCGCAAGTGCGCCGACTTCCTGCTGTCGATCGAGAACCCCAATGGGAGTTGGCCCGGCACCTACAACACCGCCACTGGGACCGGGCGCACGACCGGCCCGCGGGGCGTGGAGCTAGGCTGCGAGTACAACGACCACGCCACCACCGACCCCATGCGCATGATGATGACCATGTACCACCTGACCGGCGACGAGAAGTACATTCGGGGCCGGGAGGGCAGCAGGGGCATCCTGGGCATTGGCCAGTGGATGTTCGACACCCAGATCGGGGAGGGTGAGGTCCGCGGCTGGTGCCAGCAGTACGACCAGGACAACAATCCCGTCTGGTCGCGGGACTTCGAGGCCCCGGTCATCTCGCCGCGCGTGGTGAATCGCTTCATCCACCCCCAAACCGTGACCCTGTATCTGATGACCGGCGACGAGCGCTACATGCGCCTGCTACAGGAGACCTACGACTGGTACCGCTCCGTGGAGGTCCCGGGGGAGGACGGCGGCTGGTACTATCAGTATCTGCCCGATGGCACGCCGGTATACAGCACCGGCTTCGAGACGATCAAGATCGATCCGGAGAACCCTCCCCCCGGCGCCCCCGCTCCCGGCAGGGACAAGATCCAGCTTACGGCCATTCAGCGCGACCTGGAGGCCTACCAAGAGCTGGGGCCGGAGGGATTCCGCGAGAGCTTCGTGGGATCCGTGGAGTTCACCGATGAGGACTACGCGGACAGACAGCAGGCCGCAGTCGCGTGGCTGCAGTCCCACCAGGACGCGGTGCGAGAGGAGGTCGATCAGCTCCAGCGTGAGGGCGTGTTCACGAGCGGCCACCGACTACGTCCCCCACACGAGGTGCAACTGCATCGCTGGGTGCTGGAGACGCGCGTTGCGCGTGGAGTGGCCCCCAGGAGCGTCTTCTCGCGAGGCGGCCGGAGCCCGTGGGTGATCGGGGGCCGAGGCTGGAAGCGGCCGGTGGCCTACATCGAGGACTGGTTCGACGTGCCTCTGGACGACACGGGCGCGCAGTGAGCTAAGACGCCGTGAGGCTCGCGGCCGTCTTCGACGGCCCTTGCCCATGTTCGGCTGGCAGTGCGGACCGGCAACCTATGCGCGCTTTGCTCTTGACTTCAGGTCGTAGTTAAATGAGAGCTAACGAAACATATTGGGGCTCGCCGGGTATATTCTCATAGGGGTGATGCGAACAACACTGTGCCCGCTTCATTGCATTCGTCCTTGTGTTCGTCTTAGCGTTGAGACACCACGCAGAGGGGTGAGGCGGATGCTGCGAGGAATGGCGCAGTTGACCACCGCGGGAGACGTCATCAAGGCCGTGGCCGCGCTCTTCGTGGGCCTGGCCATGGGCGCGGGAGTGACGGCGTTCCTGGGGCCGGGGGCGCTCAGGGTCTGCGCTCAGTGCGTCGTGGGGGCGGCGATGATCGGCGTCATCGGCTCTGCGGGCCTGGGCGTGTTCCGGCGCTATCGCCAGCTAAGCGACGGCAAGTGCCCCAACCCGCTATGCCATGGTGTGGTGCAGCGCAGTCAGCTTGTGGACAGGGGGCATGTCGTCTGCCCCACCTGCAAGAAGGTGTGGCCCGAGCTGACGGGGATGCAATTCCGCGCCACCGCCCGCGGATAGCCTCTCACGGACTGACAACGCCACGCCGCGCGTACGAGCGCGCGCGGGGAGGGTACGCGTGCCTGTCAGAGCCAGCGCTGGAAAAAGCCAAGGCCGGTGACCACGCGGATCTCGTGCCCGCCCTCATGCAGGTCAAGCTCAATGCGCTCGGCGACCCCCAGTCGCTCGTAATGCTCCCGTGCAGCCTCGAACTCCTCCACCACCCACGGCCACCACGAGACCCCATCGGCCCTGCCGGTCTGTGACATGATCGGCCGCGGGCAGATCAGCGAGACGAGGTCCCGGTCGCAGAACTCCCGCAGCCAGCCCGGCACGAAGATGTGCTCCTCGGCGGTGGACAGGTAGCAGGAGTAGCGCGGGTCATCGACGATCATCTTGCGCAGGCGATGGTTGAAGAACGCGGTGATGATCGCGGCCCTGATGCGCATCTCCAGGGGCGTGGTGAAGAGCGTGTAGGTCCCCCCGAGGCTGATGCCCCACATGCCCAGGCGGTCCGTGTCCAGCTCCGGCCGGGTCTCGGCGTAGTCGATCAGCCGGCTGATCTTCGCGATCTCCAGGCCGAAGAGCGTCCTGCCCAGCAGCAGGCACATGCGCTCGTAGCGGGCGCGACGGTCGGCGCCGATGACATTCATCGGCGAGATCACCGCGTAGCCGTGCTCCAGGCAGCGCCGCGCGAAGGCGTGGTAGAGCTCGCCCTCGTCGGCCAGCCCGAAGGTGTGCTCGGGCGACGATGAGAGGCCGTGCTGGCAGATGATGGTCGGGAACGGCGCCTCGCCGGACCTGGGGATGCCGATGACCGCCCGCGCGCGAAGCCTCCCATACAGCCGCAGCGTCACCCACTCCGCCAAGAAGTCATCATTCTCCGCGAACGGCTCCACCTCCGGCTCCATCTCCGCCTCAGGCGGGCCGAAGTCGCCCACCGCCTCCAGCCACCGCCGCCGATTGGGCGCCACCGACGCCAGGAAGGCCTCCTCGGAGGAGTAGTCGCGGGCCCAGTGCTGTTCCCGGCGAGGCCCGTAGTCGAGCGTGAGCTCGCGTAGGAAGTCCTCGGTCTCGCGGCGCAGCAGGCTCTGACGGTCGTTGATGCCCCGCCGAACGAGTGCGGGATCGGCCTCGAAGGCGTTCTCGTAGAAGGTCATTCGTAGTCCCTCCCCTACCCGGGTATTCGCCCCGACGGGCTTCGACGGCCATCGGGCCGTCTCCTCTCCCGCACCCCCTCCACGAAGGGAGCCGCACGCCGGCGAAGAAGGACTGCGCACGCAGCAGCACTCGGCGGAGGTATACGCGATGACTTCTCGGCTCAGGTGGCAGGTCGTGGCGGCGGCGGTCGGACTGGTGATCTGCGGGCCGGTTGCGGCCCAGGAGCGCCCGGTCATGATGATCAGCGACTGCGATGACGCCGCAGCGTGGTCGGGCGGTGAGGCGGCGGTGGAGCCGCGCACCCAGGGAGAGGGCTCGATCCGCTGGGAGCTGGCGGCGAACAGGGAGCTGCGTTGCGAAGCGATCCCCCATGACTGGTCGGAGTACAATGCCGTAGCCTTCGACATCTACTCCGAGAAAGCCACCGGCTCCCCGTTCTGGCTGCTGCTCTACTCCGAGGACCCCGAGCGGGAGGGTCCGGACTACTTCGTGCTCCGCCTGAGGCTCGACTTCGAGGGATGGCGCAGCTACACACTGCCCTACATCGAGATCGGGCGGGCGCGCCAGCCGGTTGGCTGGCACTACATCCAGCACTGCAGACTCCATTCGGCGTGGGATCCCAACATCGAGGTCGATCCGGAGGCGGTGGCTTACGTGGACAACGTGCGCGTCGTGCAGTTCGACGAGAGCGGACCGCGCATCACCGACGAGGAGCTGTTCGAGGCCCTGGACCTTGGGCGGCCGGAGCTGGCGGCGGTGCGGGATGCGGTGGGGGCCGGCGACATCGCGACGGCTAAGGCCGCCTGGGCCCAGCATCTGCGCGCGCGGGAGATGCCGCGCTGGTTCGATATGTGGTACGAGCGGCCGGAGCCGGTGCCGGCCGACCAGGCGAACACAGCCACCGCGGACCTCGCACTCGAGCACATCTTCCGGTGGCAGGGCGAGGAGTTCTTCCTCGGCGATGACATAGACTGGTCGCAGAACCAGATGACCGAGGGGGAGTCGGCGACCGTGGAGTGGAACGCGCGGCTGAACCGGCACCCGATGTTCACCGCCCTCGCGACCGCCTACTGGCACACCGGCGAGGAGCGCTACGCAGAGAAGCTCGTGGAGCTGTGGGTGGACTGGATCGAGGACGCGCCGGTGCTGCTGCACGCGTCCGGCAACAGCCCCTATCACTGGGCGTGGGAGACGCTCAACACCGCCGTCCGGGCCAGCGGCGCCTGGCCGTCATCGCTGTTCCGCACGCTGCACTCGCCGGCCTGGACGGATGAGGCGCTGGTGATGGTCACGAAGTCCTTCGCAGAGCACGCCCGCCACCTGCGCAAGCACCCCAGCTCCGGCAACTGGCTGACGGCCGAGTCCACCGGGCTCTACTACACCGGCGTGCTCTTCCCGGAGTTCGAGGAGGCACAGCAGTGGCGCGAGACCGGCCTGCAGCGGCTCTACGACCAGATGGAGGAGGAGGTCTACCCGGACGGGCTGGAGTTCGAGCTGGCGCTGGGCTACGGCCTGTGGGTGCTGCGGAACTACTCCGATGTGCTGGACTTCGCGATCCTGAATGACTGCCGCGATGAGGTGCCGGGCGACTGGCTGCAGCGCATCGAGGCCATGTACGACTACGTGCTCTACGCCTCCATGCCCGACGGCACCGTGCCTGGCCTCAATGACTCCGGCAACACCAGTCGCAGCCCCTACATGGAGCGCGCGGCGGAGTACTCCCCACAGCGGGAGGACTTCGCCTGGGCGGCGGGCGTCGGCGGGCAGGCCCCGGAGGACACCTCCCGGGCCTTCGAC
>JBNGDZ010000077.1:0-13457 GCA_049975765.1 Armatimonadota bacterium | reverse complement strand
CTCGCGCTCTCTCAATATGGGACGTGAACATGCCGCCTCGAGGAGCCGTCAAGTAGCCCGGACGCTGCGAGCGCGCTGACGGCCACTGACATACTCAATACTCCAGTTCGCGGCCGTCCATTGACCCGCGAACGGACGTTTGATACAATCCCAGCGTGGCGGCCGACATGGGCTGAGGGTCGCCGCGCCTTTCATTGCCTGCGGAGGAGCGCCCCGTGTCCGACACTATCCGCATCCGCGGTGCCCGCCAGCACAATCTGCGGGACATCGATCTGGACCTGCCCAAAGGGAAGCTGATCGCCTTCACCGGCGTGAGCGGGTCCGGGAAGTCGTCACTGGCCTTCGACACCATCTTCGCGGAGGGCCAGCGCCGCTACGTGGAGTCGCTGTCCAACTACGCCAAGCAGTTCCTGCAGGAGCTGCCGCGGCCGGACGTTGATCAGATCGAGGGGCTTACGCCCACCATCGCCGTGGACCAGGCCGCGCGCAGCCACAATCCCCGTTCCACGGTCGCTACCATAACCGAGATCTACGATCACCTCCGCGTGCTCTTCGCGGCCATTGGCGTGCCACACTGCCCCCGATGCGGCCGGGAGATCGGCAGTCAGTCGCGCGACGCCATCATCGCCCGCATCCTCTCCGACGCTGACGGCGCCAGGGCCATGATCCTGGCGCCGGTCGCCCGCCGGCAGAAGGGCGAGTTCCAGGACCTTTTCGAGGACATGCTCCGGCGCGGCTGGGCCCGGGCGCGGGTGGACGGTGACGTCATCGAACTGCGCGACCCGCCGCCGCTCGACCGCCAGCGCTTCCATGACATCGAGATCGTCACCGACCGGATCACCGTCATGCCACGCTACCGCGCCCGCATCGCCGACGCCGTGGAGCAGGCGCTGGAGCTGTCCGAGGGCACCGTGGTGGTCGCGGTGGAGGGCCGGGAGGACCTCATGCTCTCCAGCCGCTTCGCCTGCGCGGACTGCGGCCTGAGCTTCGAGACCCCCACTCACGCCCACTTCTCCTTCAACAGCCCCAAGGGCATGTGCCCCGACTGCGACGGCCTCGGCGAGCGCCGGGAGTTCGTGCCAGAGCTGATCGTCTCCGACCCGGAGAGGTCGCTCCGCGAGGGCTGCATAGAGCTGATGCGTTCGACCTCCAACGCCAGGTGGCGGCACTGGCTGGAGGGCGTCGCCGACCACTACGGCTTCACGCTCGACACCCCCTGGCGGGACCTGACCGACGAGCAGCGGCACCACCTGCTCTACGGGTCCGATGGGGAGCTCATTGAGTTCTACTTCGAGCATCCCTGGCGCGGCTGGGAGTGGCGCCACGCCGATCCCTGGGACGGGCTGATGGCGCATCTGATGCGCCGCTACCAGCGGCTGAAGGCCCGGTCGCTGCGCCGAAAGTTCGAGGATGCCATGCGCACCACCACCTGCTCCACATGCGGTGGGAAGCGCCTGAGGCCCGAGAGCCTGGCGGTGACGGTGGGGGAGTCCTCGATCGGCGACCTCGCGGAGATGACCGTGAGCGAGGCCCGCGGCTTCTTCGACTCGCTGCAGATCGGCGAGGCTGAGGCCATGATCGCGGAGGACGCCCTCAAGGAGATTCGCTCCCGCCTCCGCTTCCTCTCCGAGGTGGGACTCGACTACCTCAGCCTCAACCGCACCGCTCCGACGCTCTCGGGCGGTGAGGCTCAGCGTATCCGGCTGGCCGGGCAGGTGGGCAGCGGCCTGGTGGATGTGCTCTACATCCTCGATGAGCCCAGCATCGGCCTGCACCACCGCGACCAGGGCCAGCTTCTCAAGACTCTCGAGCACCTGCGCGACACCGGGAACACCATCATCGTGGTGGAGCACGACGAGCAGACCATCAGGGCCGCGGACTACGTGGTGGACTTCGGGCCCGGCGCCGGACAGCGCGGCGGCGAGATCGTGGCCATGGGCACCCCCAAGCAGATCGCGCGCAGGCGAGCCTCCATCACCGGCAGCTACCTCTCCGGCAAGCGGGAGATCCCCGTGCCCGAGCACCGGCGCAACGGCAACGGCGAGCGGCTGCTGCTGCGGGGGGCCCGGCACAACAACCTGCGCGACCTCGACTTCGAGTTCCCCCTGGGCCGGTTCATCGCCATCACCGGCGTCTCCGGCTCGGGAAAGAGCTCACTGGTCACCGATACTCTCTACCCCGCTCTGGCGCGCAAGCTGCAGGGTGCACAGAGCGAGCCGGGCGAGCACGACTCGGTGGAGGGCCTGGAGAAGCTGGAGAAGGTCGTCCTGATCGACCAGGACCCCATCGGCCGCACCCCCCGGAGCAACCCGGCCACCTACGTGGGTGTGTTCGACCACATCCGCAAGCTCTACTCCCAGCTCCCCGAGTCTCGCCAGCGTGGCTACAAGCCCGGGCGGTTCAGCTTCAACGTCTCCGAGGGGCGCTGCGCCGCCTGCGAGGGATACGGAGCGGTGAAGCTCGAGTCCGACTTCCTGGCGGACGTGTGGGTGAGCTGTGAGGCCTGCGATGGCCGGCGCTTCGATGATGAGACCCTGAAGGTCCGCTACCGTGGCAAGAACATCGCCGACGTTCTGGAGATGGAGGTCGGCGAGGCCATCGAGCACTTCGCCAACCAGCCCAAGATCCGTGACATGCTCCAGATCATGGCCGATGTGGGCCTGGGCTACATCAAGCTGGGCCAGCCGGCCCCCACGCTCTCGGGCGGTGAGGCGCAGCGCGTGAAGCTGGCTGAGGAGCTGGCTCGACCCCGCAGCGGCCGCAACCTCTACATCCTCGACGAGCCCACCACCGGCCTGCACTTCGCGGACGTGCAGGACCTGCTCAACGTCCTGCACCGCTTCGTGGACGAGGGCAATACCGTCATTGTGGTGGAGCACCATCCCGACATCATCAAGAGCGCCGACTGGGTCATCGACCTGGGCCCGGAGGGAGGGGCCGAGGGCGGCGACATCGTGGTGTGCGGGACGCCGGAGCAGGTGGCGGAGTGCGAGCGGTCGCACACCGGCGCCATGCTGCGGGAGCTGTTGGAGGAGGGCGAGGTGGAGCGCCCGGACGTGGCCTCGGCGCGGCGGCGCAAGAACGTCAAGACCGGCGACATCGAGGTCAGCGGCGCCCGGCAGCACAACCTGCGGGCCGTGGATGTGAAGATCCCCCGACACAAGCTCACCGCTGTCTCGGGCGTGAGCGGCTCGGGCAAGACCTCCCTGGCGCTCGACACCATCTACGCCGAGGGCCAGCGGCGCTACGTGGAGTCGCTCTCCTCCTACGCCCGGCAGTTCGTAGGACAGATCGACAAGCCCAAGGTGGATCGAGTCACCGGCCTGCCGCCGGCCGTGGCCATCGACCAGAAGCAGCCCTCGCACAACCCGCGCTCCACCGTCGGCACCGTCACCACCATCTACGACTACATGCGGGTGCTCTTCGCCCGGCTGGCCACACCGCACTGCCCGGAGTGCGGGGCTGAGGTGGGCGCCAGGACGCAGGACCAGATCGCGGCGGAGGTACTGGCGGAGTTCCGCGATCAGCGCGTCCTGATTCTGGCCCCCGTGGAGCCGCGGGGCAACGAGGAGTGGTCCGACCTCTTCGAGCGTCTCCAGCGGGCCGGTTGGATCCGTGTGCGCATCGACGGCGAGGTTGAGCGCCTACCTGTCGAGCAGGCCATCCAGCGGCGCCGGCGGCACACCGTCGAGGTGGTGGTGGACCGCATCGAGCTTACCGCAGGACACCGATCCCGGCTCGCGGAGGCGGTTGAGACCGCCCTCGACCTCAGCGGTGGGCTGCTGACCGTGGCTGCCGAGGGCGGCGGGGAGCGGACCTTCTCGCAGCACCACTCCTGCCAGCGGTGCGGCGCCGCCTACGACCCGCTCACGCCGCGCGGGTTCTCGTTCAACCATCGTGAGGGCTGGTGTCCCGAGTGCGAGGGGCTCGGCACGCGCCGCGGGGCCGATCCGCGGGCGCTGGTACCGGATCCGACGCTCTCCATCCGCGATGGCGCGCTCAGCCCCTGGGGCGAGTTGAGACCGGGATCGCTGCTGGAGCGCATGCTCGAAGCGGTGGCCCGGGACTCCGGCTTCGACCTGGACACGCCCATCGAGGAGCTCGCCGAGGAGCATCGGCGCCTGGTCTTCTTCGGCGCCGGAGACCGGGAGTTCAAGGTCGATGAGCGGCTGACAGTGCGCTTCGGCGGGCTGGTGTCGTCGATCGAGGAGACGAGCCGGCTCAGCTCGCGCTTCCGCAAGCGCGTGGGGCGCATCCTCCGCGACCTGGCCTGCCCCGCCTGCAAGGGCGGGCGAGTGAATGCGGAGGCGGCCGCCGCGCGGCTCCGCGGGCGGTCCATCGTGGAGGTCTGTGATCTGCCGCTGGCCGAGGCGACGGCCTTCTTCCAGAGCTTCGAGCTGTCCGGCCGGGAGCAGGAGGTGGCCGGCGAGATCCTGGAGGAGATCGTGCGGCGCCTGCGGCTGCTGGTGAACATCGGGCTTGGCTACCTGACGCTCAATCGGTCGGCGCCGTCGCTGTCGGGCGGCGAGACACAACGAGTCCGTCTGGCGGGGCAGATCGGCTCCGGGCTGACCGGCGTGCTCTACGTGCTGGATGAGCCGACCGTCGGCGTGCATCCCAGCGATAACGAGCGCATGCTGGAGGCGCTCAAGGACCTCCGCGACCTCGGCAACACCGCACTGGTGGTGGAGCACGATGAGCAGACCCTCCGCGAGGCGGATCACCTGATCGACCTTGGGCCGGGGGCGGGTCCTGAGGGCGGGAGGGTCGTCGCATCGGGCACCCTCAGGCAGGTCCAGCGCCGCAAGACCTCGCGCACGGGACAGCTCCTGGCGGGCGAGCTGCAGGTGCCCGTCCCTGCAAGGCGCCGGGCCCTGCCTCCGCCGCCGACCAACAGCGATCCCGCTGCGGGCTGGCTGAGCGTCATCGGCGCCAGCCACCACAATCTCAAGAGCATCGATGCCCACTTCCCGCTCGGAGTGCTCACCTCTGTCACCGGGCCGTCAGGCTCCGGCAAGTCGTCTCTGGTCAACGAGATCCTCTGTCCGGAGCTGGCCTATCACCTCCACGGGGCGCAGGAGGTAGGCGGACCACACCGCCGGATCCTGGGCCTGGATCAGGTGGACAAGGTCATCAACATCGATCAGGCGCCCATCGGCCAGACGCCGCGCTCCATCCCCGCCACCTATACCGGCCTGTTCGACCTTATACGCGAGCTCTACTCCATGCTGCCCGAGGCCATGGTGCGCGGCTACGGTCCGGAGCGTTTCAGCTTCAACAAGAAGGGCGGCCGCTGCGAGGCCTGCGAGGGCATGGGTCGCAGGCTGATCGAGATGCACTTCCTCCCCGACGTCTGGGTGCAGTGCGAGGAGTGTGACGGGAGCCGGTACAACAGCGAGACCCTTGAGGTGCAGTATCGCGGCAAGAGCATCGCCGACGTGCTGGAGATGACGGTCGGCGAGGCGCAGGCGCACTTCGAGAGCTTCCCGCGCATCCGCCATATCCTGCAGACCATGGCGGAGGTCGGCCTGGGCTACCTGCCTCTGGGGCAGCCGGCGCCGATGCTGTCTGGCGGCGAGGCCCAGCGAGTGAGGCTGGCAGGGGAGCTGGCCCGGCCTTCACGCGGGCACGTGGTCTACCTGCTCGACGAGCCCACCACGGGAATGCACCGCGCGGACATTCTGAATCTCATGGAGGTTCTGCAGCGGCTGGTGGAGGCCGGCAATACGGTCATCATCATCGAGCACAATCTGGATGTCATCAGGTGCGCCGACTGGATCATCGACCTCGGTCCTGGCGGCGGCGAGGATGGCGGCAGGATCGTGGCGTGCGGGACTCCCGAGCAGGTGGCGGAGGCGCCGGACTCCGCGACGGCCCCCTTCCTCGCCGAGGCCCTCGAGGGCGCCGGGAGGCGCGAGCTAGGCTGCAAGACGGTCCCCAGCCCGCCGAGCCGCCAGGCGCACCGGGAGGCCCTCAATGCCCTCGCGGAGGACGCCCAGCGCCCGTGGGAGACCGATGGCCGCGCCTGGCACCTGGGCGAGACCACGCCGGCGGGCGACCGCCGCGAGTGGGAGCCCGGCGCGCTGGCGGCCTTCGTGGAGCTGGCGTCTGAGGCCATGGGCGTGGATGGCGCGGACTGGGCGGATCGGCGCTACGTGAGGCTGTATCCCGAGGGTAGCGATGACTGGGCGGCGCGTGCGCGGACCGATCGCCCGGGCGACGTGCGCCTGCAGATCCGAGCGCCGAAGGGCCGCTTCGATCAGGCGACCCTGGAGCGCGAGCTGGCGCTGCCGACGTGGAATGAGCTCGAGGAGGTCAAGCGCTACGGGAAGCAGCCGCGGGTGCGACTGCAGACGCGCTCCCGCGACTATGACCTCATCACGATCTGGGGCTTCTACGAGACGGAGGTCCGCAGCGAGGCCTTCCGGGAGATGCTGCGAGAGGCTCTGGCCCCGGAGTTCGCGGCGGTGGCGGCGGAATGAGCGGAGCCGACTACGAGTTCCCCCCGGCTGCGCTGTTCAAGCCGGTGGCCGTAGCGCCCTGGAGGTCGCGCTCCGTGCGGGTTGACGGCAGCCTGGGCGACTGGGGTGACGACAGCCTCATGCCGCCCCTGGACGAGCTGTCAGGCGGCGAGCACTACGCGTCGCTCTACGCGCGGTGGAATGAACACGGCCTGTACCTGGCGCTGGACGTCCCCAAAGAGGAGCCGGTCGTAACGAATCGCGACAACCCCGGAAGCGGTGACGCCCTCCAGCTCTTCATCGACACCCGCGGCGCACAGACCAGCCACCGTGCTACCCAGTTCTGCTACCACCTCATTGTGCTGCCGACCACACCGGGGGCCGGTGGGGGACAGCCCGTCATGTGGCAGCAGCCGCTGCGGCGGGCGCTTCAGCGCTCTCCTCAGGCCGACTTCGACGCCATCCGTCTGGCCGCGGATCTGCGTGATGACGGCTACGCCATCGAGCTGGCCCTCCCGCCGGACTCGCTGCACGGGTACGAGCCGGCCGAGGGCCTGCGGATCGGCATGGCCGCTGTCGTCAGCGACATTCAGCACGGCACCCAGTACTGGGGCACGGCCAGGGACTTCCCGTATGAACGCGACCCCAGCACCTGGGCGCTGCTCGAGCACGGTCCCCGTGGCGACTGAGCGGAGGGCAGGACTCCGCCCCAGCGCCACGAAGCCTACACTACTGCCTACCTCGAGCTGACAACTCCGGAGACAGCCCTGAGACCGTGATGGAAAGGCGTGAAACAAGTGGAGCATGTGCGACTGGGCAAGACGGAACTGGAGGTGACCCCGATCAGCTTCGGGGCCATCAAGCTTCCCCACATATCGGAGGACGAGGCCGCGAAGTGCCTCAACCGGGCCCTGGACCTGGGGATCAACTACATCGACACTGCCCGCAACTACCGTGACAGCGAGCGTAAGATCGGCATGGCGCTTGGGGACCGCCGGGACGAGTTCTACCTGGCCACCAAGACCAGCGCGCGCGATTACGACGGGGCCATGCAGGACCTGGAGACCAGTCTCTCCGAGCTGCAGATGGATTACATTGATGTCTGGCAGCTCCACACGGTGAGCAACGAGGAGAACTGGCAGAAGGTCATGGGGCCCGGCGGAGCGCTGGAGGCCGCGCGCAAGGCCGAGGACGAAGGTACGGTCGGCCACGTGAGCATCACCATTCACCGCGCCCTGGGCGTAATGCGTAAGGCCATCGAGTGCGGTGAGTTCGAGACCATCATGCTCTGCTACAACCCGCTTGACAGCGAGAGCGTCGGTGAGGCGGGGATCTTCGAGCTCGCGAAAGAGCACGACATGGGCACGATCGTCATGAAGGCCCTCTCCGGCGGGAAGATTGCCTATCCCAAGGACGCCCGGCAGGAGGGCCTCGGCGGCCCTGACGCCATCGCGGCAGGGACGCTGCGCTGGGTGCTCAGCGACCCCAACGTGGACGTCGTCATTCCGGGTATGCAGGCGGTCCATGAGGTGGAGGAGAACGCGGCCCTGATTGATCCCTTCGTCCCGCTGTCCGACGAGGAGCGTGACGAGCTGCTGGGGCGCATCGCGGACAGAGGCATATCCTACCGCTACGAGCAACGGTGCCTTCGCTGCGGCTACTGCCAGCCGTGCCCCCAGGGAGTGCCGATCCCGGAGATCTTCAGGGCGGCGCAGATGGTCAAGAGCTACCCGGACGAGCTCAAACACATGGGCTACGAGCTATACGAGGCGCTCGACGTGCAGGCGGACGCCTGCGTTGTATGCGGCGAATGCCTCGACAAGTGCCCCGTGGGGCTCGAGATCCCGGAGCTGCTGGGGAACGCCCACGAGATGCTTACGCAGCGCGCCTGATCGGAGGTCACACGGCTCTGAAGTGTGAGAGCCGCGGCCCCTGCAGGCGCCGCGGCCTGTGCAGACCGGGACGGGTCCGCGTCGCGCTACAGCTCCTCGCGCGTCCCGAACCGCCTCTCCGCGATACCCATGCGCTGGAGCGCGCGCTCGGCGGCGTTGGCCACCATGGGGCTGGAGTCCCGCATGGCCTTGCTGAGGGCCGGAGCCGCGTCGGGGTCGCGCAGCTTGCCGACGGCCAGCACCGCGGCCCATCGGACGTCCTCGTTCGGGTCATCAAACAGCCTCAACAGGGCCTCCAGTGCCAGTTCGTTTCCGGCAGCGCGGTCGCCGCGGCCCAGTTCGGTGGCTGCCGCCTGCCGAACTTGGGAGGCTTCGTCGGCCGTCGCCGCGACCAGAGGCATCACGACCGCGTCATCCTCCACCCATCCGAGGGCCCGCACGGCGGCCTCTCTTACGCGCATCGAGGGATCCTTGGTGGCCGCATCGGCCAGGTCATCCACAGCGGCCTCCGCGGGCACCGTGATGAGGGCCAGCGCCGCCCACCAGCGGACCTCCTCGTTGTCATCGTGGAGTGCCTCACCCAGCAGAGGTGCAGAACTCTCCTGCCCCAGATAGCCGAGCCCCTGAGCCGCCATGGCTCGGACGATCGGATCGGGATCGGTGGTCAGAGCGCGCTCCAGCGGCTTGACACCGGCAAGATTGGCGGGCCCAGGGTCCTTTATGACCTCTTTCTTGACGGTGTGCGCCAGCTTGGCGAACTCCTGCTGTCTCTCGTTGGTGCCGGCGCAGATGAGGGATATGCAGCAGGCCGCCCCCTGTCTGGCGATCGGGTTCGACGAGCTTTCCAGCACCTCGAAGAGCGGGGGCAGCGCATTGGCGCCCCGCTGGACAAGCTGCATCTGAAGCTGCGCGGCGGCGTCGTCCTTCCTCCGTCCCAGTAGCCGCTCCATCCAGACGTGGTCCTCGCGGGTAATGTCGTCCTTTAGCCGCAGGGATATTTCGGACACCACCGCAGCCTGGCGGATGCTGGAGTCCTGAGCCTCCTCCAGCCGGGCAAGTGCGTCCATAAGCTCCGGGGACCGTGGCGCCTCGCCCAGGGATGATACCGCCGTAGCCCGGACGTCCGCCACAGGGTCGTTGAGCGCGGCACGGGTGAGGGCCTCAACCGAGTCCGCTGGCGCTGCGCCGAGGACTCTCGCTGCCATCTGGCGTGTGTTGGCGACATTGCTGTGCAGCAGAAGCTCCTCCAGCATCCGGCGGGCCTTGGCCTGGTACTCACCCTTCGCGGAGACCAGCACGCCCCGAAGCCTGTCGAGATCATGGCTGGCGTACTCACGGTCGGGGTCGATGGACAGCTCGCCGACGGCCGCCTCGCTCCCGGCCACGGCTTCGCTCTCGGTCTCAGCGTGCTCGCCCGGCTCCAGACCCGGAACTTCGGGCTCCTCCTCGAAGCCGGGCTCAGCCTCGGACGCAGTCTGGGACTCGGACATCGCCCCGCCATCCTCAACTGGCCGATCTATCGGCTCCACCTGTTGCTCCTGTTTCTGCTGACAGCCGGGAAGCAGCCAGATGCCCACGGCGGCGGCCACCGCCAGCCGGGGAAGAATCGCTCTCAGTCTCATCTGAGCGTCGTCCTCTCGAGTGGTGCCGTCGTCAGCGCCAATGACAGAGACGCAGCTTCCTGTCGGAACGCTGCAACAGATACAACGTCCGATTGGCGCCCGCGAGTTCCTGAGTCGAGCGTCTATGGCCGAGAGCCGGCAGGGCAGGTGGAGCGGCCGCGGGACGCGAAGCTGTGCTACGGTGGCCTCTGTGAGAGTCAGTGATTTCGACTACGAGCTTCCTCCCGACAGGATTGCGCAGTACCCGTCCGACCGGCGTGATGCCTCGCGCCTGCTGGAGCTGGACCGCACTACCGGTGAGGTCACGCACCGGCGCTTCCCAGAGATTGCTGACCTCCTCCACCCCGGGGATGTCGTGGTGCTCAACGACACCAGGGTGATCCCCGCGCGGCTCATTGGGCGACGTCCCACTGGCGGACGGGTGGAGCTGTTGCTGCTGGAGCCTGTCGCCGGGGATCGCTGGCGGGCGCTGGGGCGGCCGGGGCGGGCACTGCGGCCCGGTCGGACCGTTCGATTCGGCGGGGGACGGCTGACCGCAACGGTTCTGGACTGCGAGGACCACGGCGTTCGGGTGGTAGAGCTTCGTCACGAGCGCGAGTTGCTCCCGCTGTTGGAGGAGATCGGCGTGCCGCCTCTGCCCCCGTACATCGACCGGGAGGCGGAGGAGAGCGACAGGCGTCGCTACCAGACGGTCTACGCTCGTCGGCCTGGTGCGGTGGCGGCCCCAACGGCCGGCCTTCACTTCACCGAGGGGCTTCTCGAGCGCATTCGTGAGCGTGGCGTAAGTGTGGTCTCGGTCACACTTCATGTGGGGCTGGGCACCTTCCAGCCCGTTCGAGCCGAGCGGGTCGAACAGCACACCATGCACGCGGAGCAGTTCCGGGTTCCGGAGGGCGCCGCCCGGACAATCAACTCCCGCCACGGGCGCCTGGTGGCGGTCGGGACGACGGTGATGCGTACTCTGGAGACGGCCGCCGACGAGGCGGGCGTGATCCGCCCCGGCTCCGGGCGCACCGAGCTCTTCATCTACCCCGGCTACCAGTTCCGAGCCGTGGAGGCGATGCTCACCAACTTCCACCTGCCCCGCTCCACACTCATGATGATGGTCTCGGCCTTCGCCGGCCGCGAGAAGATCATGGCGGCCTATCAGGAGGCGCTCGAGCAGGGCTACCGGTTCTACAGCTACGGAGACGCCATGTTCATCCATTGAGCGTGATTGCACTATGACGTTCGAGATACAGCACACCAGTGGAGCAGCGCGTGCCGGCCAACTCCGGCTGCGCCACGGGGACGTGCTCACCCCCGCCTACATGCCCTGTGCCAGCCGGGCCGCGGTGCGGGCCTGCCCGCCGGAGGCGCTCGCCGACGTCGGCGTCCAGATCATTGTCGCCAACGCCTATCATCTGCACCTACGCCCCGGAGCGGACGTGGTGGAGGCATGTGGGGGGCTGCACAGGTTCATGCACTGGCAGCGGCCGATCATGACCGACAGCGGTGGCTTCCAGGTGTTCTCTCTCGCCGACAGCGACGACATCGACGAGGAGGGCGTCACCTTCCAGTCCCCGGTTGACGGCAGCGAGCTCGTGCTCACGCCCGAACTGTCGGTGCAGATCCAGCAGAGACTGGACAGCGACATCGCCATGCCGCTGGACGAGTGCTGCTCCTATCCGGCCGACAGGGAGTACGTGGAGCGCTCGCTCGAGCGGACCCTACGCTGGGCGGAGAGGTCGCTCGCGGCCCACAATCATGAGCATCAGCAGCTCTTTGGCATCGTGCAGGGCGGTGTCTACCAGGACCTCCGGCAGCGAAGCGCCCGTGAGACGGCGGCCATGGGGTTCCCCGGCTTTGGCATCGGCGGGCTCTCGGTGGGTGAGGGCCGGGAGGAGATGCTCACGGCGCTGCGGGCCGCCATTGCGGCCCTGCCCTCCGAGCTCCCCGTGCATCTGATGGGAGTGGGGACTCCTCTGGACCTTGTGGACTGCGCCGCCGAGGGAGTGGACCTGTTCGACTGCGTGCTCCCCACCCGCAACGCACGGCACGGCAGCGTGATGACATGGGAGGGGCCCGTCCGCATTCCGGGTGCGGACAACGAGACCGACAGCGGACCGCTCTCGGAGCGCTGCGATTGCCCCGCGTGTGAGGCCGGCTTCTCGCGCGCCTACCTGCGCCACCTCTTTCGCGTGGAGGAGCCTCTGGTCTGGCAGCTTCTGAGCCTGCACAACCTCCGCTTCTACACCCAACTCATGGAGTGCGTGCGCGAGGCGATCGCTGCCGACGCCCTGGGGGAGTTGAGGCGCGAGGTGAGCGCCTGGAGCGAGAGGGATCGGTCCTGATGGGGATCCAGGAGCCGCCGGTGGTGTTCCAGCCCCCGGCCGGCGAGCCGGTATACTTCGTCAGCCTCATTGCAGGGCTGGAGGCTGTCGTGGCGGATGAGCTTGCGGAGCGAGTGCCCCAGGCCACGATCCTGGGTGCATCGCGCGGGAAGCTCTTCTACGCTGCTCCTGGCGATCCGTCGGTGGGCCTTGAGCTGCTGACCATCGAGAACGTCTTCGCGTACGCCGAACAGCTTACTGGTATTCCCCACGACGAGGGGGGCCCGGAGGTCATCCGCCGGCGAATGGCGGCGCTCGACCTCAGCTCGGCGGTCGCCACCTACCACAGCCTCCATGGCCGCCCGGATCGTCCCAGCTTCCGCATCACCGCCAAGCGCAGCGGCACACATGAGTACAACTCCATGGCTGTCGCAGCCGCTGCCGGGGCAGGGGTGCAGAAGCGGTACGGCTGGGAGGTTGACCTGGAGGACTACGACTACGACGTCCGGGTCTACCTCACCGATGACGTGGCCCTCGTCGGGCTGCGACTGTCTCCGGAGCCGCTACACCAGAGGGGCCGGATCGAGCATGGGGCGGCGTCCCTCAATCCAACTGTCGCGCAGGCGATGTGCCGCCTCGCGAACCCGGAGCCGGGAGAGCTCTTCGCCGACCCAATGTGTGGGGCGGGCACGATACTGCTCGAGCGGGCCAGGCTCGGCGAGCCGGCGCTGCTGATCGGCGGCGACCTCTTCGCCCAGCCGCTCGCGAAGGCTGCCGCGAACCTGCAGGCGGGCGGCGTCCGGGGGAGGCTGGTGCGATGGGACGCCAGGCATCTCCCTGTGCGCTCGGAGTGCGTGGACCGGGTGGTCTGCAACCTCCCGTGGGGGCGGCGGATCGGATCGCATCGCGTAAACCGGCACCTCTACCCCGGGTTCGTGAGAGAGCTGGCGAGAGTGCTGCGACCGTTAGGGCGTGCCGTGCTGCTGACTCAGGAGAAACGTCTCATCACGCGACTGGTCGATCGCAACCGGCATCTTACCTTCAGCGAGCGACACACCCTGAGCTGGGCGGGGATGCATCCGACCATCTATGTCGTCCAGCGCACGGACTGAGGTCAATTGACATAGGTAGGCCCTTGCGGGCTGTCCCTGTCACACCACCGTGCGTACG
>JBNGDZ010000076.1:12948-13594 GCA_049975765.1 Armatimonadota bacterium | reverse complement strand
CCCCAGAGGCGTGGATGGGGTCAACCTGGGCCGCTTCGACCCCCACAAGTTCTACACGCAGGAGCAGATCGACGACTTCGTCAGCGAGCTGCGCCGAGAGCGCATTCAGCACCTGGAGAAGTTCGACGGCCTGCATCCGGACATTCTGAACGCCTTCAAGCTGTGACGGCAGCCTCAAACAGCACGTCGCACGCTGCAGGGAAACCACTGACGGCAACGGCCAGCCCCCGGCCGTTGCCGTCATGCACAGTGCGCTCCCCTACCGGGCGCCACCGCGCAGCACCAACAACGCCCGGAGGTGGTCATCGACACGCGCCATGGTCTCCTGGGACACCACGCCCAGGCGCCTGGTAAGGCGCCGCTGATCGATGGATCTAATGTCCTCGCACTTGATGAGGGATCGCTCTCGCACGCCGCCCTCTGGTGGCTCCACCGCCACATGCAGCGGGATGCCCCGGTCCACCGTCGTCATTGGCAAGACCACCACGAGATTAGCCGGGCCGGCGTTGAAGAGGTCCGCAGAGACCACGAGCGCCGGGCGGTGTCCTGCCTGCTCATGGCCGCGGACCGGATTGAAATCGGCGTACCAGACCTCGCCGCGTGCGGGCGTGCTCATCCCCTCTCAAGCCCGTCAGCCAGCGTGCCC
>JBNGDZ010000076.1:0-12938 GCA_049975765.1 Armatimonadota bacterium | reverse complement strand
CGCGTACGCCTCTTTCGTGCGCTGCAGCAGATCCTCGTCCCGAAGCCGCTCGACAGCATCAGCCAGCACCTGGGTCATTGGCTCGCCGCGGCGCTGACTGATCTCCCGCAGGGCCTGGTGTGTCTCGTCGCTCACGCGCACGGTTGTGGACATCCCCTGGCACCTCCCGATAGAGGCTCTGTCTACAGTTCAGTATACACAAGACGATACATGCCGGCAATACTGAAGGGCAGTCGGGTGCGTCCATGGGTTGTGACCCCGGGGCTCGCCCGACCGTCGCCGCCGCGGAGGTGCTGCGTGCCGCCGGCGTCCCGGCGGGGCTCACCTACGTCCCGGGGGGCTTCATCCACGGGATCGTCAAGCTCTACCTCCACGGCTACGGGTGGGTGCGAATGGATGCCACCTGCGGCTCCGCGAAGCTGCCTCTCGTCCGGGAGGCCAGGGATTTACGCATGGCGCGGCTGTTCGACATGCCGATCGAGATGGAGACGATCTGGTTCGCATACGCGTGGCCGTACATGCAGAATGACGCCGTGGGTCCGTACACATTTGCCGCAGAGGGCCGGCCCATTGAGGACATTGGCTTCGTCCTGGAGGACGCCGGGCACTCCATCAGTGGGCTGCTGGCCGGCATCGACACCAGCCGGATCTCGGCGAGCTGGCAGGCGCTTACGGACGCCTCGCACCAGGCCGTGCTGTCGGATGCGCTGGGAGAATTCGCAGCCATGACGGAGCTGCTCCCTGAGGCCCGTGCGCATGTGCGCCAGGCGGAGAGGATACGGTTCTGAGGGCGGACACTCCAAGGCCGAGCCGGAGGCCGTACGATGGCCCGGTGCCCGCACAGACGAAAAGGCAGGGACGTCACGCCAGGGCGTCTATGGAGGCGGCTCAGTACACGACCTCACACTCCAGATCGAGGGCGCACCTCTCCCCCACCTTCCCGGACTCAGTCCCGGCGCAGGTCGTCCGCGGCCGCCGCCAGATCGTCCAGCCCGTGGCGGATGGCGAAGTCGGCGATGGCCGACTTGCTGGTCTTCACGTCGTGCTCGGTGAGCAGCAGAAAGCGGGCCTCCTCCAGGCGGTGCGCCACCGGCTCGGTCAGGTAGAGAGTGACCGCCACCTTGGGACCCTCCTGGGCGGGAGGCCGACCCACTCGCGACGTCTTCTGCTGGTCATCCGCCTCGGTCTCGTCGCTCACCCGGCGGTAGCTGCGCGGCCCTTCGTCGGAGCGACGGCTGCGCTGTCCACCCCGAGCGCTCTGCTTATCGTCCTCGCGCGGGTCGAAGAATACGTCCTCGGGGATCTCAGGTCGCCTGGCCACGATCCATCACCTCCCGGGCGAGCGCTCGATAGGCCTCCGCCCCGGGGCTGCGGGGACGGAAGTGCACCAGCGGCACGGAGGCCACGGTCGCGTAGTCGAAGGCGACGGTCCTGGGGATTACGGTCTCGAACACCTCGCTGGCGAAGTGCTCGGCCAGCCGCCGCTTCACGTCTTCGGAGTGCACCGTCCTGGCATCGTACATGGTCAGCAGCATGCCCAGCACTCGCAGCTCCGGGTTGCCCCGCTCCCGTACGCTCTCGATCGTCCGAAGCAGGTGCTGGAGTCCCTTCATCGCCAGGTAGGCGCACTGCACGGGGATCAGCACCTCGTCCGCCGCGGTCAGGGCATTGATGGTGAGGAAGCCCAGGCTGGGCGGGGTGTCGATGATCACGAGCGTATCCGCCGCCAGGCCATCCATCTTGGCCGCCAGCCGGAACTGCCGCTCCTCCGCTCCCGCAAGCTGTGCCTCGGCCGCGGCCAGAGCGTACTCAGAGGGTGCCACCAGCACCCCCTCTATTGGTGTGGGCTGGACCATGTCCCGCAGATCCACGTCCGGAGACAGGAGGAGATCGTGAACGGACAGCTCCACCTCATCCGCGCCGGAGATGGCCGTCAGATTCGCCTGGGGATCGAGGTCGATGAGGATGACCTTCTCCCCCATCTCGGCCAGCGCAGCTCCGAGATTCAGGACGGTGGCGGTCTTCCCCACGCCCCCCTTCTGGTTCGCCACGGCGATGGCCCGCATGCTCTCACCTGCCTTCGATGGGCCGCCTCGCGGCCCGGCTGCATTGTTACTGCGATGCGTGGCGCGACCGTCCTCGAGTGTAATCCAGCACCTCTATAAAGTCAAATCGTTCTATTACTCACGCATCATCCCAGCTTTCTTTTCTCCCATTATATCGTTAGCCCGTTTCCCCGCCATAGCACCCGGGAGCTGCCGCGGGTCGAGACGCCGCGTCGCCATTATGCCATTAGAACGCTTATCTCAACTGCCCGTATGATGGACCGTCACAGAGGTGCGCCGCGCTATTGTGGGCTGGAAGAGCCTCTGCATTCATGCTGGGCTAACGGCTTAATGGCAGAACGGCGACCAGCGGGCGCAAGGGAAACGAGATAACGGGAAAATGAGAGAGCGTTGTAAAAGGGAAAGGGCCGGCCGGGTGCGAGGCCCGGCGTGGGAGCGGGGCGGGCGTAGAAGGCAATGTGTGCGGAAGGGGGACCCGAGCAGGTGAGCGAAGGAACGGCGAGGAGAAGACGCGGAGGGAGGCGAGGTGCCGCTGATGCGCGTCGATAGGGTGCTGTCGTTGGCGGGTGCGGGGACATATCCGGGAAGCGCGTTCATCGACATGGTGGTATTCCTGGGGTGCTTTCAGGGCGAGGCAGTTCGAGTGTGGCTGCTGAGCGCTGCGGAGAAGCCGGTGCTACGGATCGAGGAGGGGCGGTTCGAGGCGGGCGAGACGGTGGGGGAGGGGCCGGAGGGGATGCGGTGGGTGGACATGGGTGTGGCCGAGGACCTGCCCGGGCGCTTCGGCCAGCTTCGTGTTGAGGGGATGACGGTGCAGGAGGCGCGCGAGGCTCTGGTGCTGTTTACGCGCGACCTCGACTTCGTCCCGGAGGGATCGCGCGAGGACGTGGAGGAGGCGCTGTTCGGGATCAGCCGGCCGAACGCCGGGCGGACGACGCTGACGCCCTCACGCGTGGAGGTTGGCGAGCCGACTGAGTTCGAGACTACCTACATCGCGGGGCCTCGCGGCCTGCCGGGCGGGGCGCTGGTGCGATTCTCCATCCCCCGGGCCTGGTCTCCGCCGCAGACTCATGATGCGCAAGCACCCGGCTTCGTGAGCGTCGAGGCGGTGGGGGAGAGGGATGGCCGGAGGCTTCCCGTGGATATCGTATCAGCGGACCTCTCGGATGAATCGCATGAAGAGTTTGATGTTGTCTGCAGCCTTCCTGAGGGGCTGGGGCCAGGGGATCGCGTGGTGGTGAGGTATCAGACAGAGGAGATGTACATCTTCCCCTGGCTGCGCTATGAGGTAGAGCGGCCTCTGTGGTTCGCACACCTGGTGCCTTTCGCTGCGGCTGTGGCCGTAGACCAGCGCCGCCAGTGGGTATCGCTGCTGCCCGAGAACAGCCACAGCTTCGAGACCGTCGCCGGCCCGGCCGAGCGCCTGGATCTGGTTCTGCCCGGACGCGTCCACGAGGATGAGGAGGTCATTCTCCGCGGCATCTTCACTGACCGCTACCGGAATGTGCCGCGAACCCGCGGCGTGCCGGTCGACATTCGACTGCGGATTCTGGACGAGGACGGCGAACGCGACCTGGGCAGACCCCGGGGGAAGTTCGAGGCCCCACACCGCTTCCGCATGTCCCTGGGCAAGATCGAGGAGGGCATCTACCGGGTGCGGGCCTACGACCGCACCACCGGGGAGCCGCTGGCACAGAGCAACCCGCTGGAGGTGCTTGACGACGATGACGAGCGCCTGAACGTCTACTGGGGCGAGATCCACGGACACACCGAGATGAGCGACGGCATTGGGGCCTTCGAGGAGATGTTTCGCCATGCGCGCGACGAGGGCTGCCAGGACTTTGCGGCCGCCGCCGACCACGCCTGCTACTTCACCGATAATGAGTGGGAGTGGATGCAGGACACCGCGAACGCCCTCAACGAGCGGGGCGCCTTCGTGACGCTGCTGGGCTACGAGTGGGCGGGGCGGCAGGGACACCGGTGCATCTACGCCCGTGGCCGGCGCCTGGAGCTGTTCCGCGGGATGTCTCAGGCCCAGAGCAGCCTGGACGTCGTCTACAAGCACTTCCACGGGAACGAAGATGTCGTCGCGGGGCCACACCACACCGGCGCCGCCGGGCGCATGGAGCATCACGACCCGACCATCGAGCGCTTCATCGAAGTTTACTCCATGTGGGGTGCCAGCGATCGGCTGGGGGCACCGAAGGCCCCGCTGTTCCCCGGCAGCAAACCCCTGCCCGCGGACGAGTGGCTCAATCGCGGAGCGAAGCTGGGCTTCACCGGCGGCGGCGACTGCCATGAGGGGAGGAGCGGGTGGACTGTTGACGACCCGCACGGCCAGGGCAGCGCGCTGCACGGGTTCGCCCATCAGCTCCGCTATCGCTGCGGCCTCACTGCGGCCCTGATGCCGGAGCTGCGCCGCCGACACCTCATCGCGGCCCTTCGCGAGCGCCGGACCTGGGCCACGACCGGGGCGCGCATCCTCCTCGACTTCAGGGTCTCCGACGTCGAGATGGGCCAGGAGGGCGAGGCCGACGAGGCCGAGGTCGAGGCCGTGGTGCATGGCGCCGGGAGGCTGCGGCGGCTGGAGATCATCCGCGACGGGGATGTCGTCTGGACCGAAGAGGTGGATGGGCTGGACGTGGAGCTGGAGTGGACCGACCCGGAGAAGGTGGGGGAGAGCACCTGGTACTACCTGCATGTGATCCAGGAGGATGGACAGGAGGCCTGGTCCTCTCCGGTGTGGCTGACCGGCGATTGAGGCGGCGGCAACGACCGTGGACGCAGGGGCAGGGCCATGGCGCGCCATGGGCCCACGGTACAGGCGGGAACCGGGCCCTCGACGCAGTGCGTTAGAATGTCGTACACAAGCTGCAGCGGCGGCCTGGGTCACACAACGGCAGAAGTTGCATGTACCGCTGGGTACCGCGAAACGCTAAGCTATGCCGGAGACAGGACGGGGCCACGCCGGAGAGGAAGCCAGCCCGGACGTCGAGGTGTCATTACCATGAGTCTGCGGGCGAAGACCGCGATCATCGTCGTCGTAGCGCTTATCGCAATCGGCGGCTTCAACTACGTCATTCACATGGACCCCACGCACCTCGCGGCGCGGGGGGTGGGGAAGGATCCCCACTCTCACGGCGATCACGATCAAGAGCAGCCGCAGCAACAGGCGCCGCAGGAGGACCTTACCAGGCCCATGGGGCCGAAGGATGCGCCCATCCTGATTCAGGCCTGCTACACGCAGGAGGGGCTGGTGCACGACGAGTTCCGCCCGATCCTCAAGGAGATCGTCGCGGACTACAAGGGGCTCGTCCGGGTGGAGTTTCTGGACGCCAGGACGCCCGAGAACCGGGAGCTGATCGATCGGGCCGCCGAGGGGATGCTCGACGGGCTGATCATCAACGGCGAAGTGGTCAAGGAGACACCGGGCACGGCATTCGGCATGGCCAACTTCCAGGGCCTCGCCAGCTTCAACGAGTGGAGCGTTGACGAGTTGCGCCGGGCCATCGAGCATGAGCTGAAGCAGAAGGGCATCGAGTTCACCTCACATATAGGGGAGGAGACGGAGGTCGCCTCGCCGCTTCCGCCACCACTGCCCCCCGATTCCCACGGGCACTAGCGCCGCGAGGGATGGAGCCGGCAGGTAGCGAAGCAAGACGTGTGAGCAGGCCGCCTGCATCCCCGGAACACTCGGGCGGCCGCCAGGCAACTGTGCTTCGACCCAAAAGGGAGAGATGGCTGTGCAGCGGATGAGCCGATACGTGTCGATCCCCATGGCGCTGGCACTGGCGGCCGCAGCGTGGGGGGCGGAGCTGACTCGGCAGGATCTGGGCCGCACGGTGAAGTTCAAAGTGGTGGTCGATAAGGTAATGCAGCCGGAGGCCGACTGGCACACTGAGGAGTGGATGGTGCGGGAGAGCGCCGAGGCGGGCTTCAACGTCTACTCGCCGCGCCGCGCCAATGATCTGGACGAGGTCCGCCAGGTCACCCAGTGGTGCGCGAAGTACGGCATCCTGCACATCCCGTGGATGCGAGGGACCCTCGGAGCCTCGCTCGATGACCCCGAGGCCGACGGCAAGCGCATGGTCTGGGCCTCCGGCCTGGAGGACAAGCTCTGGAGCCCGAACTCGGACGAGTTCTGGGAGTGGACCAACGGTCTGATCCTGGAGTACGCGACGATCAGCAGCGAGATGCCGGCGCTCTTCGGCGTCTTCCTGGATTACGAGAACTACGCCCTCGGCGCCAACGGCTATGCCCTCTCCTACGACGACATCATCATGGGCAGCTTTGCCCGCGCGAAGGGCATAGAGCTGCCCGAGCTCGCGCTCGATGAGCGCTCCCGGTGGCTGAAGGACCGGGGGCTGCACGATGAGTTCGAGGCCTTCCAGGTTCAGCACTGGCGGGAGCGCTGCCGAACGCTGCGGGAGGCCGTGGACGCCATCGACCCCACCTTCATGTTCATGATCTACCCCGCGCCGGGCACGAAGTTCATGATGGAGGCCTGCTATCCCGAGTGGGCCACCAAGCAGGCCCCGCTGATCCTCGCCGACGCCGTCACCTACGGCCGGCGCTCAGTGCTCCCTCATATGCAAGCCCTGCGAGCCAACCGCAATGCCCTCCGCGAGCGGCAGCGACAGGCCCGGAAGACCGGAGTGCCGATACTGTACACGGGCGGAATCGACCCGGTGGTGAAGGGCGCCGACCCGGAGTTCTGCGGCCGCAACGCAGCCATGATCTCGCAGGTCACCGACGGCTACTGGATCTTCTACGAGGGCCCCAAGTACGAGGAGGATCATCCGGAGTACTTCAACTGGTTCGCGCGGGCAAACGAGGCCATCAGCAACCGCAACTGGCAGTGGGCGTGGCAGAAGCGAGAGACGCCCGACACCTTCGGCCTCGAGGAACTCACCATCGAGCACCCCGACCGAAAACAGCTCATCGTCTACGGGGCCAAGACACCTTTCATGCGCACGCTCACCGGCAATGAGGAGTACGAGGTGCACGAGCTGGCCGGCCTCTCTCTGGAGTACCTGGAGCGAGCGGACGTGGTGATCCTGCAGAACTTCAACCAGCAGCTCCCGCGCAGCTCACCCCTCGTGCAGATGCTGCAGGACTACGTGGAGCAGGGCGGGGGGCTGATGCTGGTGCACGATACCGCCTGGTTCATGGCCAGCCCCTTCCCGGAGGTCGCGGTGCGTGACGTCCCCACCCAGAGTGTGGAGGCCATACGACACGTGGTCGAGACCGACCTGGTGGTGGAGGACGTCCCACACCCGGCGCTGCGTGGCATCGAGCCGGGGACCGGGTTCTCCACTGAGTTCCGCGACCACATGATCTTCAAGCCCGGCGAGTGGGGGACAGTGCTGGTGCGCAACGAGTTCGGCGACCCGGTCTACGTGGTCGGCGAGGTGGGAAGCGGACGGACGATCTTCTCGGGCTGCTACTACGGCTACGACAACCCATTGTCGGGCGCTGAGGCCGAGGTGTTCTGGTCCTGTGTGGACTGGTTGGCCGGGGAGGGCCTGAGCTACCGCCGGCCGGTGCGCCGCGTCCATGAGGGCGCCCACCCCGCAATCAAGTGGCCAGACCGGCCCCTGGTTCATTAGACGACGGAGGGCCGGACAGTTGCCGTCCGGAGCGGCGGGGCTTCAGCCCCGCCCGCCGTTTGTCGCTGCCGCCGCGCCGCCGCCGGACGCCACAGCGGGCCTTCGGCCCGCAGCCGGGCGAGGGCGCCCGCCTCCCATGAAGGCAACGACGGTTCGAACGGCGCTTCGGCCCTCCGATGGCAGCAGCCACAGATCACGAGTGGCGACCTACGAGCCGACCCCGAACGGCATCAAGAGCGCGCGGCGCGGGCGGGCTGCCGCCTCCGTACGCCAGGCGGCAGACTCCGGCTGCGCGCCCCCGATACGCGGTGGCGCATGGAGTGCCGTTGTCCGTGCCGTATGCAGTGGCCGGACCACTGCCCAGCCCGCCGCTGAGGGCGTTCGTCGTTTCGTTTCGAGACGCGGGGCTACGCTCCCCGGTTGTTGTCTATCGGCCGTCTCTCTCGTGGGCTGCTGTTCTCGCCGTTCGCTTGCAGCTTGCGGCTTGCAGGTTGTAGCTTCAATGACCTCACAGGAGGCGCCCCCATGAGCATCATCACCGTCGAGAGGCTCAGCGAGCTCAGCGAGGAGCGCTACGAGGCGATCATGCAGCGCTCCATGGAGGAGCTGGGGGATGTCTACGAGGACATGCGCGCCATCTGCCAGGACATTCGCCAGCGCGGCGACCTGGTGACGCTGGAGCACTACGCCAAGTACAAGTCTGACATCGGCCCCGAGGACCTGAGGGCCTCTGACGCCGAGATCGCCGCCGCCTACGATGAGGTGCCTGACGAGGTCGTGGCGCACCTCAAGTTCGCGGCCTCCAACATCACCGCGTTCCACGAGGCGCAGTTCGAGCGCGACATGTGGAGTGTGGAGATAGCGCCCGGGATCCTGGCGGGGCGGATCGTGCGGCCGGTGGACTCCGCGGGCTGCTATATCCCGGGGCGCCAGGCCAGCTACCCCTCCAGCGTGCTGATGACCATCCTGCCGGCGACGGTGGCCGGCGTCGAGCATATCATCGCCTGCACGCCGCCCAACGAGGGCATGACCGCGAACCCCACGTCGCTGGTGGCCGCGGACCTGGCCGGCTGCCGCGACGTCTTCAAGATCGGCGGGCCGTGGGCGATCGCCTCCATGGCCTACGGGACGGAGACCGTCCCGGCGGTCAACACCATCGTGGGGCCGGGCAACAAGTACGTCACCGCCGCCAAGATGGCGGTCTTCGGCACCGTGGCCATCGACTCCCCCGCCGGCCCCAGCGAGATACTCATCCTGGCTGACGACTCCGCGAACCCCGAGTGGCTGGCCCTCGACTTCCTCTCCCAGGCCGAGCACGACCAGGACGCCGCTGCGGTGCTGGTCACGCCCTCGGAGGAGCTGGCGAAGGCCACGGCGGAGGCCGCGCAGCAGGCCTTCGACGCCGCCGACCGCCAGGAGATCCTGCGGCCCGCCCTCGAGAACAACTCCGCTATCCTGCTCACGGAGGACATGGAGGAGGCAGTCGAGTTCGCCAACGCCTACGCCGCGGAGCACCTGGAGGTGGCGGTGGAGGAGCCCATGCTGCTGCTCCCGCGAATCCGGCACGCCGGGTCGATCTTCCTGGGGCACTACGCCCCGGTCCCGGCGGGCGACTACGCCTCGGGAACCAACCACGTGCTGCCCACCGGCCTGACGGCCAAGATGTTCTCGGGGCTGTCGATCGACAACTTCCTCAAGAAGCCGACCTTCCAGCTTCTCTCTCGCGAGGGCCTGCAGCACCTGGCGCCGGCGGTCATGGCCCTCTCCGAGGCGGAGGGCCTGCCGATGCACGGTGAGGCCGTGCGCGTACGCGTGGAGGATGCGGAGTAGGGGAGAGGCCAGGCCGCGAGGGGGCACGCCCATTGGTGTCCGGAGCGGTCGCTGCCGTGCGGAGGAGACGTTGCCGTGCGGAGCGGCCGGGCTTCACCCCGGCCGAGTCGTTCGCCGTTGAAGTTGATGCGGTTATCACCCATCAGCTATGCTTCGCGCCCATCTACAAGAGGGCGGCGCAAGACGGCAACGTCCAACAGCCGGCCAGGCTGAAGCCTGGCCGCTCCGAACGGCTGAGTAACCTCGGGCCGCGGCCGGATCCCACGACGGGGGAGTCCGGCGGCTAGCGCGCGTCGGGCTCTGAAGGGGCCGCCTGCTCGGTTCCTCGCACGTCCTCCGGGATGGGAATCAGGCGAGCCGCAACGGTGAGGGCGCCGTCGCCGACCTCCACGGACTCAGGCTCCAGTCCGGCCTTCTCCAGGCGATCGGATAGCAGGTCCGCCACCTGGCTCTCGGCGATCTGCCGCAGCTCGCCCGGCAGCGACACGCCGCCCGCGTCCACCTTCACCACCGAGAGCCTCAGCTTCCCGCCCTCCACGCGCGGCTCCATGGAGAGCGTCACTCGCACCGGCCACAGGAGGACCTTGGTGCGCACGCCCATGTGCACGCGGCCGTTACGGAAGCGCACCCGCGGCGCCGCGTAGCCCTTCGGCAGGCCGAGCGCCTCCGGGTTCTCCTCCAGGTACGAGTTGATGTCCTGCTCCGTGAGGGTGACCTGGATGGTGGGGCGGACGCCGCGGATTGCCTGAATCTGCTCAAGCGAGAGGCCGGCGCCGGGCTCGGAGTTCACCGTCTGCAGGCGGGCCCCGAAGAACGCCCGAACGGGGCCGGGGTAGCCCTCCGGCGAGCGCCGGACGGCGATGCCCAGCCCCGTGAGGATCAGAACCATCAGCACGCTGCCCGCCAGGCAGCCAAGGCCGAAGCCAGCACGCCACTTGCGTGCGAGCACGTTCGACCCGAGCTGGCCCTCCATGGCGATCAGCGCCCCTCGACCATGCTACTCCACGTCGGGCATCTCCGGCATCGCGCCGCCAAGGTCCTGCATCTCCGAGAGGTCCATCAGCTCGATGTCCTTCGGCGGCTCGAATGCGCTGGCGGGCACCTCGCCGACCTGCGAGTAGTCGTATGTGATCGTGGTATCGCCGGATTGCATCTTGCGAACGAGGCCGTCATCCTTGGCGATCCAGACCTTCGCCGTCTCGCCCTCGCCCGCTGAGGTCTCGACAGTCCAGCACTCCACGCCGTCGATGGTCTCGCTGCCGCTGATCGCGGCTTCAGGGTCCACGTTGTCGTAGGGGTTGGCCGGATCCTGGGCCTCGGTCTCAGTGAGGGGCATCTTCATTCCCTGCCCCTTGCCCGGGTCCCAGGAGTACATCATCTTCTCCTCGTTATCCATAACCACGACGCCGGCCTCTTCCGCAGACTCGATCTTGACCTTCGAGACCGTGCCCTCATCCATCATCATGGTCATGGTGGCCGTATGCTCCTGGCCGCTCGCGGCGTCCTCGATGTGCACATCCATGACGAAGCTGGATGGCCAGCGGGTCATGATATCGGCCACCGTCTTCGCCTCGCCAGCCATGGGGCCGGCCTCCTCGCCCGGCTCTCCCTCCGGCGGACCGGCACCGCCCGGCATATCGCCGGGCGCGATAGCCTCTCCGCTCGGCTCCGGCGACTTCTTCGGGCAGCCCAACATCGCCGCGGTCCCCAGGAGCGTCACAGCCAGCAACATGACCAGCACAGTCCTTGCGGCCTGCATTCTCCCGCCTCCCTGACGTTTTTCGCTGGTGATCCCATGCCACGCGACATGATGCCGGGGCCATTATGCGCCCGGCGGAGAGTGCCGTCAAGCATGCGCCCCCGGAACCGAGTCTCGCGGCCGCGCTGGTCTCCTCGCCTTCCGGCGGCGGGACTGGGGGGGCTCCGCCAGCGCTGTGCATGCGCCGACGCCCCTCCTCGGCAGGAGTGCTGCTCACCCACGGCCAGGGTACTGGCGCCCCCCTCTCCGCACCCGCCGGCAGAAGGAATGATGGTCTCAGTCAGGGAACTGTACACCGGCATGCGACGCGCCACGTCGAGAGGCCGCATCCGTAGGAGGGGCGGCGATGGAGAACCTGCGCATCTACATGACCACCGACGTGCCCGAGGCGGCGCTGGCGGAGCTCGACAAGCTGGACGGGATCACCGCTGGAGATGGCGTCATCCTGGCTGCGGGGGAGGCCCGGCCGGAGGAGGACGCAATGCTCGTGTTCTACCAGGCCGAGGGCGGTAAGGGTGAGATCCGCATCCCGTTCTCGAGCATCGCGATGGCCGATGAGGGCGTGAGGCGCGCGACCATGAAGCGCACCACCGGCCTCGCTGGCTGATCTGCGGCCGGCATGTGTCGGCCAGGCCCGCGTCCCCCGGCGGGGGCCTGGGGGATGAACGTGTCTCCCCGTTGTGGGCCCGGCTTTGACGGACTTCCAGATCCCTCCAGGGCTCTTGGTGGCGCGAGGAGCCCGGTAGCCTTGCCACGCCGAACCAGCCGAGTTATAGCCCCAGTGTGACAGATGCAGATCCATCTGACCCACGCCTATGCGCCGCGGTGGGGGAGAGGATCCAGGGCAGGTATCCGGCCGCCGACGGCGAATCAATGGCGCGACACGAACGCGCTTTCCGGGCGCGCTATCATTCATCAGCGGGAAAGGCGTGGCGGCGAAATGATCGATGTTCTTGGTCGTGGATTTCAGGTGCTCATGGAGGCGGGGGGCGGCTCCGACCTGCTGCCCATGATCGCGTTCTCTGTGCTCGTGGTTCTCCTGGGCGTGGGCCTGGGCCTGCTCATCATGCGGAAGCTCGTGCGCTCGCGTCCCGGATCCTCGGAGCCCGAGCCCGAACAGCCCCAGTAATCCCGGCGACCCTCGCCGGAGTGGATGATGCCCCGCGAGGCCGGTCCGTGTGACCGGCCTCGTCGTAGTCCCGCCCCCTGGGGAGGTCGGTGGCATGGAGGTGCAGCGGCGGCTGTTGAATCGTGAAGGAGAGGAGGTCAGCGGTCTGAGGCAGGGCCAGGAGGTGACGGTGCAACTGACTCTGCGAGCCGTGGAGGGCGCACAAGATCATATGGCGATTATTGATCTGCTGCCCGGTGGTTTTGAGGTGCTGCGAGACTCCGTAGCGGTTGATCGCCGCTGGATGGACTATGTGGATGTGCGAGAGGATCGGTTGGTCTTTTATGGCCGCCTTGAACGACGGGCCCGTATCCTGACCTATCGGGCCAAAGCGACAGCGGCAGGAAGCTTTGTCTTGCCCGCTCTCTATGCTGAATCCATGTATGATCCGCAGGTGTATGCGGCAGGTGTGCCGGGCAGGGTGGAGGTATCTCAACACGCTGCGTCGGGAGAACCATAGCCGGAAGGCCGGGCAGGCACGGGGCCTGCCCTTGCAGGGTATGCAG
>JBNGDZ010000075.1:0-13619 GCA_049975765.1 Armatimonadota bacterium | reverse complement strand
ACGCGCAGAGCGCTCAGTACTTCGAGGGCGTGCCGCCGGAGGTCTGGGAGTTCCAGGTGGGCGGCTACCAGGTGCTGGAGAAGTGGCTGAAGGACCGCAAGGGCCGGACGCTGACCCAGGACGACCTGACGCACTACCAGCGCATCGTGGTGGCCCTCTCCGGCACCATCGACCTCATGGAGCAGATCGACGAGCGGATCGAGGACTGGCCGATTGAGTGAACACTGTTCGGCCCCACGCCTCCCGCCCCCGACAGCACTCAGGCGGCATCGCCATTGGCGCGTCGTGCAGCGCCGTCAGTGCAGCCGCAGCAGCGCCCGCAGGGCCTGCTCGCGGGCCTGATCGGGCCCGGAGCGGTCGCGCTCGGTGGCCCAGCGCATGGCTCCGGGCTCGAACTGCGGCATCTGCTCCGGCAGCCTCTGCAGCAGCTCCCGGGCCTCGCGGACGGCGGGCGTGCCATCGCCCTCACGCTCAGCGACTGCCCGCCGCAGCATCCACAGAGTGGTGTAGTCCTCCACGCCCTCGCGGCAGGCCTCCCACTGCTTGCTGTCGGCCAGGTGCCGGTCGTCGGCGTAGACGAGGGAGTAGCTGGTGCCGCCCCCCTTGAAGTTGTCCCAGCTCGAGCCGGTGCCCTTGTGATCCACGTAGCCCCAGAAGCCCACGCCCGTCGCCCCAAGCCTCCATGCGTGCCAGAAGTGCAGGCGGTGGTAGGTGATCGGGTCGAGGAGCTTGTGCGGCCCCGAGCACTGGTAGATCCACAGCCGCTTCCCCCGCTCCTGGAGGCCCTGGTAGAATTCGATGGCCTTCTCGCCGCCCCGGTACAGCCGCGCGGTGTTGGGGCAGAGGATGTCGCAGACCTCGTACATCTCCTGCACGGCCTCGGTGGGGTCGGGCCGCACGGGGTCCTCGAAGATCTGCACCTGCGGCACCGCGGCCTTCATGGCCCGGGCCACGTCAACGATGACCTGCTCGGCCTCCTCGCTGTGCGGCTCGTCCAGGATCAGCATCGCCCAGCGCTCCGGCCCCACCCCGCGCCCGGCGAGGTGGTCGGTGATGGCCCTCGCCCAGTCGCCCAGGGCGACTCGCCAGCGATCCGTCCCTCGGGCCAGCCCGCGGAAGGCGCCCGAGCCGCCGAAGTGCGCGAACATGCAGTAGGTGCGGGCGCTGGGGAAGCGGGCGATCCAGCGATCCAGGCCGCCGAAGTCCATCGGCTCGGTGATGTGACCCTCGGCGTCGAAGGAGCCGTCGGCCGGCCAGGGGATCACGCCGGGATTGGCCCAGGGAACGTCCACGAAGTGCGCCTCCAGATTCGCGGCCATACGCCCGGGGTCTTTGAACTGCGGCGCGTAGGAGACCCGGTCGCCCACGTAGTCCCAGCAGAACAGCGACACCGGCGGCCGCGCCATCTCCACCGGCGCCACCTCGACCCGCAGCGGCACGCGGAGCGTCTCCGTGGCGATGTCGATGGCGATCTCGCCCCCGTAGCGTCCCGGAGGCACGTCCTGTGGATGGACGGTCAGCCACACCTGCTTGGTCATGCCCGCGGGCACCGGGATGCGCGCTCGGCCCTCGCGGTCTCTGTCGGCGACCGGCAGGGCGTTGGCCACCACCGCGCGCTCCTGCGTCTGCACGTACTGGACCTCCTGCACGGTGACGAGGTCCGAAGCGATGCCCGGCAGGGAGACGGCGACGCGCGCCAGGGCCGGCTCGTCGCAGAAGTTGCTGATGTTGAAGGCCGCGGAGCGATACTCCCCCGGCATCGCCAGCACCTCGATGCGGGGACTCTCGCCGCTCGGCGCGCCCATCGGGTCCAACCTGTCCCAGCGGCCGCTCTGCCACGTTGAGAGCGGCCGAAAGCCCTGAGCGCGACGCAGCGGGGCGTTCACGGCGTAGATGCGCGCGTGCAGGTCATTGTAGGGCAGGCCGCGCCAGAAGTCGATGTCCCCCACGCGCATGGAGCGCACCTCGTCGGCCAGACCGTCGAGCCGCGCGTTCAGATCAGCCTTCAGCCGCTCCGGGACGCCCGCTCGCGCGATCCTCCGGCGCAGGCCCTGGATGTCGTACATGCAGCGCACGCCGACGATGCCGTAGAGGCGCCTGTCCTCGACGAGCTGCTCGGTGCTCCCAACGGGCTCGCCCGCGGCCGCCTCAGCGGGGGAAAAGTTCCCACGATAGACCTCGATCTCGTCGCAGAAGCAGTACTTGGACCCCGGGCAGATGACCAGGCGCACGTAGCGTCCCGCCGCCTGCAGGCGGTCGGTGTAGAACCGATGGATCGTGTACTGCTGCGGCGCCGGCAGGCCGTGCTCCCCGCTCAGCGCGACCAGCTCGCCGTGGTACTGGAAGCTCTCGCCGTCTTCGCTGGTGAGGATGAAGATCATCGCCGGCCAGCCCACGCCCGCCGTGCCGGCGGCGGTGTTGTATGACAGCCCGGTGATCGGCACGCTCTCCTCGAGGTCGATGGTGATGGTCAGCGGGCGCCGGAGCGACCAGCCCACGCTGGTCTTCTGCGCCCAGAAGTAGCCTACGGTGTGCTTCCCGTCGGTGAGCTGCGTGTCGTCACCCTCGTCGAGGGTCAGTGAGTAGCTGGGAGCCTCCGAGAAGGTGTAGCTCTTGCCCAGCGCCACGTTCTCGCCCGGGTCCGGCCCGCCATAGCCGCCGGCGATGGGCCCCTCGTAGGCCTCCGCCTCCGCGGCCGGCGCGACGCGAACATCATCGACCCACGCGGCCCCCGCGCGGCTGGCCCTCCCAGGGCCCAGATCGCCGTAGACCTGCACCAGCGCCTGCGTCAGCGGCCCGGAGTTGAAGCGCACCTGCAAGCGCCGCCACGACGGGGAGCCGTCGCTGGTGACGCTGACGACGAAGTCCCTATCGCCAGGCTGCCTGACGGCGACCGCCGGATGCGTGGTGCCATCGGACTTCAGCCACGCGGACAGCACGTAGTCGGTCTCCGGCTCCAGCGCAACCTCCTGCTGGATAAGCGTCTCCGGCAGCCCCTGCTCGGAGCGGTAGTGAAGGCAGCGGCTGTCGCCCACGCCGTCGGCGTCGTCGATGGCGAAGGCCCCCGTGGCCGGGCCATCGGCGACCCATCCCGGCGGCAGCTCCCCGCGGCGGCCGGCGGCGAAGTCCCCGTTCTGGATCTCCACCGCGCAGCAGCAGGTGACAGCGGCGACTATCAGCGCGGCGACGAGTGCTCTGCGCATGTCATGCCCTCCCGGCGTGGCGTCTGTTCGCGTCGCAGTCTGCTGTCGCCGTGGGCATCGCCCCCCATCGGCCCTGCAGCAGACGCTCCAGCAGATGGCGGCACTTCAGCTCGTGGCGGACGGGTCTGCTCGGCCGCCTGTGAGGTCCAGGTCGGTGCCGTGCACAGCGTCGGTGCGAGGAAGCTCCAGATGCCGCGCACGGCAACCCCTCCCCGCAACCCGGTGTGGCCTCGCGTGACTGCCCGGGCAGTCCGTACCGGGTCGTTTCCCGGTGACGCACGCTCATCCCTTGTGCCGGAGCACGAACCACCGCGCCCGTGGCCGGACCGGCACCATCGGCAGGTATGTGCGCGCGATCCCGGAAGAGAGGCCGGGGCCTGTCGCGAACAGGCCGTAGGCCGCCGCTTGGGAGGGGGAGGTCGAAGAGGTCCCTGCGACACGGCCCTTGTCCGCAGAGAGGAGAGCGCAACTGCAATGATCGTCCGAGATCCACTTATCGTCATCGTCATCGCCGGCGTCCTGTGCTCCGCGGCGCAGCTCGCCTCCGGACAGCCTGCCGCAGACGAGCCCGGCCCACTGAAGGTGGGCCTGGCGAGGGTGGACATCACCCCGGAGGGCCCCGTGTACATGGCGGGCTTCGCGGCGCGTACGGAGCCCTCCGAGGGCGCCTACGCGCCCATCTCCGCCTCCTGCGTGGTCTTCGACAACGCCGTTACGCGCGTGGCCATCGTGGCGATCGACGTCTGCAAGATCGGCATCCCCCAGATGGAGAAGATCCGCGCGGCGGCCGAGCAGGTCGGTATCCCGCCCCAGCACGTCATGATCAACAGCTCGCACACCCACTGCGGCCCCACCATCATCGGCGATAAGAACCCCGACTACCTGCCCGTCTTCGAGGAGAGGGTCTGCGGCCTGCTGCCGAGCGCGGTAAATGACCTGCAGGAGGCCGTGCTGGACTACACCGTCGGCTCGTCCACGATGGCCGTCAACCGCCGACAGCTCGACGATGAGGGCCACTGCGTCGGCATGCGCCCGGAGCCGCGCAAGCCGATCGACCCGGACGTGCCCATCCTGCGCGTGCTGACCCCGGATGGCAGCGTTCGCGCCGTCATCTTCGGCTACGCATGTCACCCCACGACGATGGGAGGGCAGCAGATCGGACCGGACTACCCCGGATTCGCGCGCGAGTGGATCGAGGCCGCCTACCCCGACGCCCTGGCAGTCTTCCTGCAGGGCTGCGGCGGCGACATCAAGCCCCGCTACTGCGCGGCCAACGGCCGCTTCGGCTACGTCCTCATCGAGCCCGAGGAGACCGTCAGGGAGATCGGCCATGAGCTGGGTCGGGCGGTCCTCACGGCGCTCGCTGTGCCTCCCGAGCCCGTGCCCGCCGGTGGCGACGGGTCGCTGGTGCTCGGCGGCATCACCCACCTCGTCGAGGTCCCCGACAAGGAGGAGCCGGAAAGCGAGTCGCACGAGATCTACAACGGCGCCTGGCGTATCGGCGACGTCTACCTCTTCGGCAGCCAGTGCGAGCTGTGCTCACGGATCGGCCTGCGCATCAAGCGCGAGCTGAGCGATCTGCGGGTGTGGACCTGCGGGTACACGCACTGGGGCGGAGGCTACATCGTTGACGCCGCGCAGTTCCCCGAGGGCGGCTACGAGGTGAACTCCAGCGCCTGCGCGCCCGAGACCGAGGACATACTCGTCGGCAATGCAGTGCGCTTCATCTCAGAGCTGCAGCAGAGGCCGGTCCACGACGGACCGATCCCCGGACCCGAGAGCGAGTGAACCTCCGGTAACACAGAGGCATCCGACGCGACATCGGAGGATGATGGCGACGATGGAGCGTCCCGAGCACGCGCGGCTACTCGGACGATGACATCGCCTCGATCCTCAGCGGCAACTTCCTGCGCGTGCTGGAGGCCAACCGCCCGGCGCGTGAGGTGCGGATATGATGCAGGTTCTGTTCGCTATGCGTCGTTCGCCAGCGTGATCTCCACCACCGTGATGCCCTTGCCCGGGACGCGCACCGCGAAGGTCGAGCCCTGGGGCCGCACCATCAGTGACGGGTACTCCGTGAGGATGTCCACGCCGGCGATGTCGCGGCCCACGTCCACGGTGGGGCGAGCATAGAAATCCGTCTTGTTCTTGATCGCCACGCGCAGCCGGCCGCTGGTCTGTTCCGTGGCCATCATGGCCACGTCCTCCGCCCCCTCGACAATCCGGCAGCCTCCCGAGACCGCCGTGATGGCCTCCGCACAGGCCTTCAGGAAGCTGTCCGAGACGGCGCGGAACGCGAGGTGATCCCAGTAGCCACGCGGCTCCTCAATCGCCAACGGATCGTCCGGGAGGTCGGGCGCCACGCACTCCTCCACCCGCGGCACGTCGTCCAGCGTCGCCCCGTAGATCAGGCACGACAGCGACATCGGGCCGCATCTATCGTCGAAGCGGACCCCGGGCGTGGGCAGGTCGTCGCCGGGGCGCCCGATGAGGATGACGGGCCCTCCCTCGTACCCGAGCACCGAGCCAAGCTCGTCAGCCGGCAGCAGGTGGTGGTTGAGGACCAGGATGGCCCCGGACGCGGCCTCAATCTCCTCCACGTCCACGGTGGCCTGCACCGGGGCGCCGTCGGTCATGAGGTGAAAAACCAGCCGGTGCACCGTCCAGCTCCGGGTCCGGGTGAAGTCCTCGGTCTGCGCGCCCATGAGTGCATCGGACCACACCACAGTCGCGCCGAGGACTCTCCGCGGAGAGCCCGAGTACGCCAGCCGCCACCGCCTGCGCAGCCACCGCCAGTGGTCGTCATCGAGGCCGTCCCCGAGGCAGACCAGGAAGCCATCGGCGGAGGGGCGCAGATCGCCATCGCCGGTGGTATGGTGGACGTTGGCGAGCGAGTAGATCTCCTTCTCCAGCAGCGTGGGGTTGTGGCGGATCGCGTCCCACTCCTCCACCACGTCGTGGGTGTTGTGCAGGAAGATCAGCCGGGCGTCCGGCATTCGGGCGCGCATGAGCATCAGCATGGACAGGAAGTCGAAGTGCCGCGTGACGTCGGCCGCGTAGGGCCTGGGGTCCATCGCCAGGCCGGCGGCGACCGTCTCCACCACGATGCCATCCACGCCGGCCTCCACGATCCGCCGATAGTCAACCCCGTAGCGGTAGAGAGCCTCCCACGGAGCGCGCCCCCACGCTGAGTTGATCAGCGCCTGCTTGTCGGATGCGTGCAGCGCCTCAAGGACCTTGCGCCAGAACTGCGTCCAGCGCTGGGCGTAGAACTCGATCCACTCATGGCGCACGTTCCGCCATAGCCACTGCGCGCGCGCCTTCAGTCCCTCGACCTCGTGGCCGCACGGTCCCATGACGTGGGCGGGCAGATCCAGGCCCGTGGCCTCCGCGAACTGCCTGACCGTGTCATCGGACATGTCCACCTCGTAGATCGGGCCGCTGAGCGGGCCCCAGCCGTCCGCGCCATGCCAGCCGTCGAAGCCGTAGTAGTCGAGCACCTCCACCAGCCGGGGGATGAAGTGGTCCTCAAAGTAGCTCCCGTCGCTGAGCCTCGAGAGGCAGTTGACAGCCGAGGCCCAGCCGTGGCTGCGGAAGACCATGCAGGCCTCGCGGTGGTCGCTGAGCCACTCGTGGTGGAAGCGGTTGCCGTAGAAGCGCGTGAACACGGTCAGGAAGGCCTGGATATCGTGCGTGTGCAGCTCGGCCAGAAGGTCCTGAAGCTGGCGATTCGTCCAGGCCTGGCGCTGGCGGTGCGGGTTGAACTCGTGACCGTCGCGTGAGCAGACGTCCTCCGGCAGCGTAATCTCGTGCGCGACGCTCTCATGGGAGAGAACGAAGTCCGGTGAGGTGAGCATCAGGCAGATGCCGTCGGGCGTGAAGCCGGCGGTGCCCAGGTACTCACCCACACCGAGATCGGGCTGTGTGTTGTCGAAGCCGATCAGCTCCGTCCAGATCCACCGTTCATGCGGACGCTGAGTGTCATGCATACGCTCTGGCCCCTCGCGTCGTGACGTGGTTCGGCATGTGCAGTGTCAATGCGACGTCGGAACCGCGAGACCTCCGCGGCCCCCGCCTGGCCGGCCACCACAACGGCAGTCGGCCTTCGAACGAGGGGTGGCGCCGCAACGGTCTCCGCCCCGGCCCGCTCGTTGTTGTCGGCCCGGCCTTCGCGCCCTCCACGGTTCGCGTAGGTCGGGGGTCCCAGCCCGACAACGCCGAGCGCCGCGCGGACAGCACGAACGGCAGGCCGGACGGTGGTCCGGCCTCTCCACGCGAGCTCGCGCTCGCGTAACGGCGGTACTCACGGACTCTCGCCGGAGCCGGGCCGCTGTGTTCCGGAGTCCGTATGCAGATCGCTCGGGCCTGCGTTCGAGGTCGCATCCCCCAGGAGGGCTTCCCGTCACCGGTCGCGAACTCATGCGCGCAGTGAGATCCCCTGTGCGGCTCGCGTGACGCAACTGCCCGGGGCGCGCCGCCAAGGGCTGGAGGCGGCCGATGGACCGCGATCAGATCCGACGCCTCATGGAGCAGGTGCGCTCCGGCGAGGTGCATCCCGAGGAGGCCTGCGAGCGCCTCCGCTCTCTGCCCTTCGAGGACCTGGGCTTCGCCAAGGTGGACCACCATCGGGCCCTCCGCCGCGGCTTCCCGGAGGTGGTCCTGGCCGAGGGTAAGAGCCCCCCGCAGGTGGCGCGTATTCTCAGCGCCCTCTCCGAGGGCTCCGAGCTGGTCATCGCCAGCCGCGCGGATCCCGAGCACTTCGAGGCGGTCCGCGAGGAGCTTCCCGCGGCGGAGTATCACGACGAGGCCCGGATCATCCGCGTGGGAGACATGCCGGAGCCGGTCGCCGGGCGGCGGCCCGTGGCGGTGGTCACCGCGGGCACCTCAGACATCCCGGTGGCGGAGGAGGCGGCCGTGACCGTCGCGCTGGCCGCCTGCCCCGTGGAGCGCATCTACGATGTCGGCGTAGCGGGCATCCACCGCCTCCTGGACCACCGGGAGCAGCTCACTCGCGCCTCGGCCATCGTGGTGGTGGCGGGGATGGAGGGTGCGCTGGCCTCGGTCGTGGGTGGGCTGATGGACGTCCCGGTGATCGCCGTGCCCACCAGTGTCGGCTATGGCGCCGCCTTCGAGGGCCTGGCGGCGCTGCTGGGGATGCTCAACTCATGCGCCTCCGGCGTGGCGGTGGTCAACATCGACAACGGCTTCGGCGCCGGGCGCTTCGCCGCCATGATCTGCCGGGCCTGCGCTGTGCCGCAGTGACGGCACGTGCGTCGGCCGGCCTTCGCGCTGATGATGCTTGGCGGCGTTCGCGGCCAGTGACTCAGCCACCGGGAGGAGAGCTCTCGTGCTCCCCAACTTCCTGCACATCGGCGCCGCCAAGTGCGCCTCAAGCTGGCTGTGGCGCTGCCTGAAGCAGCACCCGCAGGTCTACGTCCCCGACTCCCCGGACAATGTCAACTTCTTCACCGTCCACTACCACCGCGGCCTGGACTGGTACGAGCGGACCTACTTCGCTGCCCACCGCAACGAGCCGGCAGTCGGCGAGTTCAGCAACTCCTACATGTGCCATCACCCTGCGCTGCAGCGCATCGCGCGGGACCTGCCGGATGCGCGGCTGACCATGACGCTGCGTAACCCGGTCGTCCGCGCCTACCTGAGCTGGGCCCACATTCACCTCAAGCGTGGCAAGTACGGCCTCGACCCGGAGGCCGGCATCGGCATCCCGTTCGAGAAGGTGCTCCATCACCACGGGCACGCATTCTTCCGCCTGTGGATCGAGCCGGGCTTCTATGCCTGGCACCTGACCCGCATCCAGCAGCTCTTTCCACGCGAGAGGGTTCTCGTGACGCTCTACGATGACCTGGCGGCGGACAACGCGGGGTATCTGCGGCGCTACTTCTCGTTCCTGGGCGTTGACGCGGATGTGGAGATCGGCCTGGTGGGCGAGGACGTGAACCCCGATGCGGAGAGCGCCGACCCGGCGAAGGCGCTGGACGCGGAGTTCCGCGCCGAGCTGCGCGAGGTCTACGCCGAGGACATCGCCGCGCTCGAGGGGATGCTCGACCGCGACCTCAGTCACTGGCGCTGAACGGAGCGGGTCGAGCGAGCACCCGTGCTCTCCTGCCCGCCTTTCCTCCCTGGTCTGGAGGGAAGGTTGCGTGCCTCGCCGAACTGCTCCCTGACCTCCGGCCACCCGTCGCCTCGGCCGGAGCCGCGGATGATTGAGAGATACTCTGGAGGGCAATCGAATGCCGAAGCTTGCGGTAAACGGGGGCGAGAGGACGCGCACTGAGGGCTGGCCCAAGTGGCCGCCGGATGACCCCGGCTTCCTCGAGAACCTCAAGAAGGTCCTGGACTCGGGCACCTGGGGCGTCAACGGTGAGTGGACCACGAAGGCCATCGAGATGATGTCCGAGTACCACGGCGCGAAGTTCGGCGTGGCCGTCACCTCCGGTACGACGGCGCTGGAGGTCTCGCTGCGGGCCACCGGCGTAGAGGTGGGCGATGAGGTGATCGTTCCGCCCTACACCTTCGTGGCAACGGCCTCCTCTGTGGTCGCGGTGGGCGCCGTGCCCGTCTTCGTGGACATCGACCGCGACACGTTCAACATCGACCCGGCCGCGGTGGAGGACGCCATTACGGAGCGCACCTCCGCCGTCATCCCGGTGCACATCGGCGGCTCTCCGGCGGACATGGACGCCATCAACGAGATCGCCGCCCGGCACGACCTCAAGGTCATCGAGGACTGCTGCCAGGCCCATGGCGCCGTCTACAGGGGGCGCAGGGTCGGCGCCATCGGCGACGCCGGGGCCTTCAGCTTCCAGTCCTCAAAGAACGTCACCGCCGGCGAGGGCGGCATGATCCTCACCAATGACCCGGACGTCTTCAGCAGGGCCTGGTCGATCCACAACGTCGGCCGCGTGCCGGAGGGCGAGTGGTACGATCACCGGGTCATGGGCTTCAACTACCGCATGACGCAGTTCCAGGGTGCCTTGATCTGCCGCTGCATGGAGCTGCTGCCCGAGCAGTTCGAACGCCGCGCGCGCAACGGCGACTACCTCCGGGAGCGCCTGGAGGAGATCGAGGGCATCGAGCTGCAGAAGCTCACGCACCCCGACAATGTCTCGGCCTTCCATTTGTACATCTTCCGGTACGAGCCCGATGCCTTCGACGGTCTGCGCCGCGACCTGTTCCTGAAGGCCCTCGCCGCAGAGGGCATCCCGGCGTCCACCGGCTACAACCCGCTCTACCGCGAGGGGATGTTCGCTGACCGGGTCCACATGGACGAGTATCCCTTCTGCCCGCCTTACTATGATGGCGAGGTCAGCTACCCGGACGTCTCCTGCCCATCCTGCGAGTACCTCTGCGATGTGGGCGGCTTCTGGATGAGCCAGCGCACCGGCCTGGCCGATGAGCGGGCCATGGATGACATAGCGGACGCCATGCTCAAGATCCGCGACAACCTCGACGAGCTGCAGGAGGAGCGGAGCGCCTCCGAGTGAACCTCGTCCGCGCGCTGATGCTCACGGCGGCCCTGGCCGCCGCAGGCACCCAGCCGGCCTGCGCTCAGCAGATGATGCGCATCCTGCAGCGCGGGCCGGTCGGCTTCCTGCACGGCCACACGCTCCTGCAGCGCACCGGGAACCTGACCGCCGGCGACTTCGCCCATCCCTGCACCGCCGACTGGGACGGCGACGGGAGCACCGACCTGGTGGTGGGCTCGGGCTACGGCGACCTGCTGCTCTTCACTCGTCCGGGCGCCGGCCCGTTCGAGCCGGCGCGGCCTCTGCTCTCCGACGATGAGATCGGCCTCGGCGCGGTCCCCAGGCGCCAGCAGGTCTCTCCATGGCTGGGCGATCTCGACGGCGATGGCGGGCTGGACATGCTGCTGGGCATCGGCGAGAGCCTCTACCGGTACGCCGTGCACGGTGGTGCCACCAGCGACGGAGAGCTGCTGGCGGGTCCGGGTGCGACCTTCGCCCCGACCGGCCCGCTGGCCCCCACCGCCGCTGACCTCGACGCCGACGGCCGCCGGGAGGTCGTCGTTATCGACGGCGATGGCCGGGCGCACATCCTCGGAACCGACTCCCACCGGTCCGTCATGGCCGCAGGCGAGCCGCTGCAGGTGGCCCCGCCGGCCCGCGCCTGGGGAGGCGACTGGACGGGTGACGGCCGCGCCGACCTGCTGCTGGGCACCGGCGACGGACGGCTGCTGCTATGCGCCTCCGACGATGGAGGCCTCAGCGCGCCTGAGGAGCTGGCCGGGGCCTCGAGTGCGGCGACGCGGGAGGCCGCTCCCTGGGCGACCGACTGGGATGACGACGGGGACCTGGACCTGCTGATCGGCGGGCGGGCCGGCTTCGTGGCACTGCTTGAGCGTGGCGGCGGCGGCGCGCTGGCGTTCACCGGCTATCTCCAGCAGCGCCAGGCGCCGATCGACGTGGGCCGCTGCCCGGTGGCGACCGCCGGGGACTGGAACTCGGACGGTCACACCGACCTGGCGGCCGGTGGGGAGGACGGCCGCGTCACGCTCTTCGAGCGCGTACCCGGCAAGCTGCTATTCGAGCGCGGGAGGCGCATTGCGGCTGCGGACGGACCGATCCTGGCGCCGGGCGAGGGCGACGCGCTCTACGCCGCCCCGGCCCTTGTCGACTGGGACACCGACGGCGACCTCGACCTGCTGGTGGGCGGAGCGGGCGGCCAGGTCCATCTGTGGCGCAACTCCGGGGGCCTGCGGGCGGCGGGGCCGATCCTGGTCAGTGGCGCACCTCTGCGGCTGGCGGGCCTGACCATGCCGGCGCCCTTCGACTACAATGGCGACGGAGATATGGACCTGTTCGTCGGGGCGCGGCCTGATCCCGCCCGGGAGATCGCCTCCGGCGTGGTGCTTCCCGAGATCGTCCCCGGCTGCGTCTATTACGAAAATGTGACAGATCGCCGGGGAGCCCTGCCCGTCTTCGCCAAGGGCGTGCCACTCGCGATCACGATCGTGGCGCCCGATGAGCCGCTGCGCCGCGATGCCGGCTTCCTGGCGCCGTACGCAACCTACCCCACCACCTGGGCAGGCCCGGAGATCGACTTCCTGACCGTCACCCTCCGCGGCACGTTGATCTGCAGCAACACCTCGCGCCGCGGCACCTACGCCACATTGCAGGTTGAAGCGCCGGGGAGGTCCCTGCCGCCCATGCTGCTGCCGCCGCTCCACTCGGCCGTCCCGGTCACGCTGAACGGCCGGACGGGGCTGCTGGCCGGCGGCTGCGCCTACGGGTTCGTGACCTGGTACCCGCGCGAGGCCCTGGAGGGGTGAGCATCGAGGAGGCTGGCCTGTCCGCCGGAGGGCCTCCGCCCGCTCATCCCGACCCTGTGCGTGCCCAATGGCGACCGACCCCGGTCGGCTCAGAAGGTGATCAGTCTCTCGCACAAATGTTTCACGTGAAACATTCTGTCCGGGCGCGGACTCTCTGTCATAGTGGGCAACCCCGATCGAGAGGCGAACGCAACAGCCCGCACGGCCCTGACGGGCTGGGGCCGATACTGGAGGGACAGATGGGACTGTGGGAGTACGAGCTACACTGGCCGGGCGCTGCGGGGGGCTTCCTCGGCCGCACAGAGCGTCCAGCTCCGGCCCGCGCGGGGGGCGACGCGGTCCTGGAGGCCCTGTCCGAGCTTGGTGCCAGGGCGGTCGTCGAGGCGCAGCAGGTCCACGGCGGCGAGGTCGCCACAGTTCGCGAGCGGGACCTGGCGGGAAAGCAGGCGCTGGTCATCCGGGGCGCCGACGGCTTGCTCACGGACGTTCCCGGGGCGGCGCTTGCGATCTACGTGGCCGACTGCCTCGCGATTTTCCTGCATCACCAGAGCGCGCCCGCGGTAGGTCTGGCGCACGCGGGATGGCGGGGGCTGGCGGATGGCATGGCGCGCACGCTGGTGCGGAGCGCGCTGGCGGAGTTTGGCGGGAACGTCGAAGATCTGCGGCTGGCGCTCAGCCCCTGCATCCGCCGCTGCTGCTTCGAGGTCGGTGAGGAGGTCGCAGAGCTCTTTGAGGCGGTGCCGGGAGCCGTGGTCCGCTCTCGGCCTCGGCCGCACGTCGACATGATAGCCGTGGCCCTGGCGCAGATCGTTGCCGCCGGCGTGCCGGAGACGGCCGTCGAGGTGATGTCCGGCTGTACCCGCTGCGAGCCGGGGCGCTTTGCGTCCTACCGCTGGGACCCCGAGCGGTGCGGGCGGAACGTGGCTCTGATCAGCGTGGCACGGTGATGCACGCCTGGCTGATCGAGAACGCCGCAACGAGATCCTCCCCGAGTACGGCATTGCCGTTAGGCCTTCGCCGTTGACCTCCACAGCGACCGGCCTTCAGCCTGGCCGGCCGTCTGCCGCGGGGCGTGCTGTCATGCCGTACGGAGGGGCGGGCTGGGC
>JBNGDZ010000074.1:0-13747 GCA_049975765.1 Armatimonadota bacterium | reverse complement strand
CGTGCGGAGCGGCGGGGCTTCAGACCCGCCGGCCGTTGTCGTGAGCCGTGGTCGTTGCCGTCGGAGGGGCCGCACGACGAAGGCTGCGAAGCATCCGGAGAAGGTCGGCCCAACACGGGCCACCGCAACGTCAATCGCCCTCCGGGCGATGGCCGGCTTGGCAAAGCCGGCCCTGACCACACGGGAAGCAGGCCTATGACGCGCCGCGGCGAATGGGCTGCGCAATGCCAGATATGGCCCGGAAGGCAGTGAAGCACATGACACAGAGGGCGCACGTGACCCAGAGCGACATCCTGAAGGGCCTGCGCGAGGTGGGCATCCAGGACGGCGACGTAGTGCTGGCGCACTCATCGCTGAGCGCCTTCGGCTGGGTAGAGGGCGGCGCGGACACTGTTATCGACGCGCTATTGGAGACCGTCGGCGAGGCCGGGACCGTCGTCGTGCCCACCTTCACCTGGGGGGCATTCCACGACGCTGAGACCGCCGTGCTGGACCTGGAGCGCACTCCGGTCAAGGACGAGGTGGGGATCATCCCCGAGACCTTCCGCCAGCGCCCGGAGGCCCGCCGCAGCACGCACATCTGTCACTCCGTGGCCGCGATCGGCCCGCACACAGAGGATGTGATGGGCGAGGGCCGCAGCAGCTTCGGCGAGGGCAGCACCTTCGACGGCCTCTACCAGCTCGACGCCTGGTGCCTGATGCTGGGCGTGGGTTTCACGTCGTGCACCGCCCTGCACGGGGTGGAGGAGCTCGCGCAGGTGCCCTATCGCTACCACCGCACCTTCTACGGCTCCACTGTCGTCATGCCCGACGGCACAGAGGTCCCCTCGAGGTCGGTGGAGCTGTTGCGCTACGGCGGCTACCGCAACGACTTCGGGAAGATGCGCCAGGTGTTGGACGACGCCGGCGTGCTGCGCGTGACTGGCATCGGGGACGCCGAGGTCATCAACGTGCGCATCCGCGACATCGTGGACGTCACACTGGAGCACATGGGCCGGGATATCGGCTTCCTGCTCACACCCACCTCGGCCGAGCGCATGCGTCACGAGTTCGGGGGCTGAGCTTCTCGGGGTCGCGCGATCTCCAGTACGCGGTAGCGGTACTGCGGGCGCAGGCGGCCGATACGGACCTCATCAGGCCCGCAGTTATGGATGAACCACTCGAGGCCGTGTCGGCCGTAGCGCGCCGCGGACCAGCTCTTGAGCTTGCAGAAGTCAATGACCCTGCCGCGTGGCCCCACCACGCCCACATGGCCGATGGAGTCATCGTGCGGGGGATAGTGGGGGGAGTGCCGGACGCTGACCACGTCACCGGGCTGCACGGGGCCGACATCCGGCAGCCGCCGTACCTCGAAGAGCCATCGCCGCAGCGCTCCGCCCTCCCCGCAGAGCAGGTGCTCGTCGCCCGCGCGCCGGAAGCGCGCACCGAAACCCAGCGCCTCGTCGATGACGCAGCCGACGAAGTCCGAGCAGTCATTCTCGTGCAGCACGAAGCGGCCCATGGGCTCGCGTCGGTACATCTCCAGCGCCACGTCGGCGATGCGCCAGTTGAGGGGCTTGTCGCCGGGGTGGCGATGCTCGAAGCGCTGCCGCGCCCAGCGCTCATACTCCTCCGGCGACAGCCCCCGCAGGCCGCCGGAGCGGCCCAGCACCACGCCCACCCGGTGCCAGCCGATGGCGCCGGTCAGCCCCACGAGCAGGAAGCCCAGGCCAGCGCCCGCCAGCGCCACCCGCATGCCGCGCCTGTTGTTCATCGTGCGTACTCAGACGGTCGCGGGGCACCGGAAGGTTCCGCGACGCCGCACGGGCTCTGACGCGGGTGCGGCAGAGCAATCGACGAGGCCGGAGCGGACCACGGACCAGAGCACGCCCTCGCGGCCGGCGTCGCCGCGATTTCTTGACACCCCGACCCGCGGGTGCTATCCTGAGAGTGAGGCAGCAGATGAGGCCCCGCACGGCACCATGTTGCCGCGGGGCCTTTCCAGCCTTGACTGCTGACAGAGGCAGGAGTGACGACAAATGGCAGAGACATCCACCTGGAGAACGAAGGTAGGACTCGCCGAGATGCTGCGCGGGGGCGTCATCATGGACGTGACCAGCGCGGAGCAGGCGAGGATCGCCGAGGATGCCGGCGCCGTGGCCGTGATGGCCCTCGAGCGCGTCCCCGCCGACATCCGCAAGGAGGGCGGCGTGGCGCGGATGGCCGACCTCCGCATCATCGACGAGATCATGGAGGCCGTCACCATCCCCGTGATGGCCAAGGCCCGCATCGGGCACTTCGCTGAGGCCCAGGTCCTGGAGGCCATCGGCGTGGACTTCATCGACGAGAGCGAGGTCCTCACACCGGCCGACGAGAGCTTCCACATCGACAAGCACGCCTTCAAGGTCCCCTTCGTGTGCGGCTGCACCGAGCTTCCCGAGGCGCTGCGCCGGATCGGGGAGGGCGCCGCCCTGATTCGGACCAAGGGCGAGGCCGGCTCCGGAAACATCGTGGAGGCCACCCGGCACATGCGCAAGGTGCAGACGCACATCAAGCATCTCACCGGCCTGCGCGACGACGAGCTGATGACCGAGGCCAAGAACATGGGCGCACCGTATGACCTCGTGAAGAAGGTCGCTGAGGATGGTGCCCTGCCGGTCCCGAACTTCGCGGCCGGGGGCATCGCCACCCCGGCGGACGCCGCGCTGATGATGCAGCTCGGCGCCGAGAGCGTCTTCGTGGGTTCGGGCATCTTCAAGTCCGAGGATCCGCCCGCTCGGGCGCGAGCCATCGTCCACGCCACAACCTACTACGAGGACCCCGTGGAGGTCGCCAACGCCAGCCGCGGACTCGAGGGCGCAGCCATGGAGGGCATCGACGTCCGCACCCTGGCCGAGGAGGAGCGGCTCGCCACGCGCGGGTGGTAGACGGCAGCACCAGGCGGTAGGTCACAAGCTGACTGCGGAGAGTCACGCGCAAGACGAAGGGGCAGGCCCACAGTGGGCCTGCCCCTTTTCGCATGTCCTGCGGCAGTGCGGTCTACTGGAAGGCGTACTGCCACTGCACGCCAAACATGTCGTCGCTGGACCCGGTGCTTTCGCCCTGGCCGGCGCTGGAGGTCCAGTCAGCATCAGTGTACTCGACGGTGATCTCGTTGTTCTCGTCGAGCTGGCGTGCCCAGCCGAGCGTCCAGGCCTCGTAGTTGGTCCCGGCGGTGGCAGTGTCGGCGTTGAACTCCTGATAGCGCGCGTAGACCTTGTCGCCCTCGTTCGGCAACAGGTAGCTGCCGTGGATGTAGTAGCCGTCGCGGTCGGCGCCGAGCATCTCGCCATCCGCCCACTCCGCCTGGACGCCCCATGGCGCGGGGTTGAGCCGCACGTAGAGGTCCAGTGCGTTGCGGTCGGCCTCAGAGCCGGCCGCCTGGCCGAAGAGACCCTCTACGTTCACGTAGTCGGCATCAAACCACGATGCGCCGAACTGGCCCCAGGGTCGATTCCACTTGAGGTCAAGCGAGACGCCCTTGTCATCGTTGGCATCGTCGTCGCGGAACTGGCCGTTGAAGACCCCGAAGACGATCAGCGGCTCCCAGGTGTCAGCAGTGGGGGTGCGGCGCAGCCAGATCCCGCGGTCGGGCGCGCCCTTGAAGAAGAAGCCGGGCCCGCCCTCGAGGATCTTGGCGCGCTCGAGGGTGTCACGCACCGATGACCCCTCCCAGGCCTCCAGACCGAACCACGTCGGCACCTGTCCGAACTGGACGGCGTAGCGGTCGCCGAACTGGTAGTCTACGAAGGCGTTGTAGAGGTCGATGTTGGTGTCACGGCCTCGGATGTCACCGCCCACACGCGAGAGCGTGATGATCCCGGTTGTGCGGTCCATGTCACCCCGGATGGTCACGTACATGCGCCGGAAGTCGAAGGTGTCGAACTGGTTGGCCTGATCGGTGTCGATGTATCGAGCATGGAAGTACCCGGACATGCAGATCCGGTCGTACCAGCACTCCTCCTCCAGGCCCTCCTGGGCCACGGCGGTGGCGGTGATCGCGAGCATGGCGATCAGCACCAGGCAGACTGTCATGCGAGCCATTGTCAGTACCCTCCCTGCAGCGGGTTCGTGGCGTGATCCCCTGTCCGGCCGCCGGCAGCCTCCTGAACAGCGACAACCGAACCGGCCCAGCCCACAGTCCCTGTTAGACACATGCCACACAGTTTTGTTGCGCGACGACTTGGGGCCAATTCTCGCCTCGCTCGGAAACTCCTTCAAGAAGACATTCTTTTTGCCCTCGCGTCATGGCCCGGGCGGTCCGCCGCCACCGAGGCCCAGCACGGTCTCTGTCACGTTCACCCCGATGAGCGCCTCGATGCGATCCTCCATCGGCCACGGCCACAGCGGCTGGTCGGTCAGCTCGCCATCGACGTAGCGATGGGTCACTGTCGCACCCTCGGGATCAACCAGCACGCAGCCCGTCTCCGCCACCAGCCCCCCAGGAGTCTCGCGGAGGTCGGCGGCAGGCGCGACCTCGCCGGTGAAGACGCTCTCGGCCGACGAGATGCCGGTAAGGCCACCCCCGCGCATGTTCGCGATGTTGAAGGCCCGGACGGGTGGAGCCCCGGGGTCTACGTAGGCCACGCAGTCGCGGATCAGACCCACCGCCTCGGGGGTGCGCTGGACAAAGAACATGGCGATGCAGTCCACCACGCGCTGGTCGGGCAGGCGGTAGGCGACGCAGCCGAGCACGCGCACTCCCGGGTCCGGACGGGTGTCGATGCCGAAGATGCCGTAGGGCTGATCGACGCCGAAGTCGGCCATGTGCACCGGCTCCTTGGGGCGGCTGCCCCAGTTGGTGAAGGGCTTGCCGTCGTAGCCCAGGACCGTGTACTCCTTCCGCATCTGCCGCCCGTCCCAGGTGCCGATGCAGTTCTCGAAGAGGTTGTGGTGGCTGTTGTAGGCGCAGGTGAAGACCATCTTGGGGCCGACCGCATGGCAGCCCTCCCACCGGCCCCAGCAGCGCCGGAAGGTGGTGTGATTTCCGTCCTGCGAGCAAGAGTAGGTCTTGCGGGCCATCCCCCAGCCGGCGCAGTCCTCAACGAGGGTGTGGTCGCTGTAGTGCACCCCGAAGATGTTGGTGTTGCCGTCGTGGGCGTCCCAGCCGCAGACGCGGCGGATGGCGCAATGGCTGCAGCGACTCACGCTGACCACGGTGGCTCGCGATCGGCAGGCGTTGAGGCCCTCAACGTGCACGTGCTCGCACCTGTAGAGCCGCACCGGGTGGAGCCTGCTTTCACCGTCGATGAGCACCCGCCCCTCGTTGAGCGCCTGGACGGCGATCGGTGCATCGGCGGTGCCCGCCGTCCCCTCGGGCGGGTCGATCATGGACTGCTCGCCGGTGTAGGTCCCGTCCAGCAGCACCAGCGTGTCGCCGGGCCGGGCGAACTGCCAGAAGTCGGCGACCTGGAAGGGGGTCTGCTCGCCGCCGTCCCCGCCGCCGTCGGGCGAGGCGTAGTAGGTCGCCGCCCGCGTCGCGGACGATACGCACAGCATCAGGCCGCAGATGACTACGACCACAGGGCGCATGGCGTCGTCCTCCCTTACCCCTCGGGCGTGAGAACCAGCGCCGCCGCCCGCAGCCCCTCGAGGCTGACCTCGTGCTCGCTGCCTGCGCGCCAGGTGCCGAGCTGCTCTTCGGACTCGGGCCCGAGGCGGCGGACGCTGAAGTCCGCGTCCTCGGCAAGCTCCCAGTTGGCGGCCTGGAGGTGCAGGGAGACGGTCTGGGCCTCCTCGGAGCAGTTTACCATCGGCACCAGGATGCGGCCGTCGGCCACGGTCCAGGCCGAGGACAGCACCGCCGGCGTGGTCGCCTGCATCTCCCTGCGGTGCCAGCTCGCGGTGACTGTGGTGTCATTGCCCTCAAGCACCGGCGGGGCAAGCATGCGGCCCTCGTTGAAGAACTCGCGCACTGCGAAGCGCAGCCGCGCCAGGTCGCGCAGCCACGGTCCGGCGAACTCGTGGTCGATGACATCCGGCCGGCTCCACCACAGTTGCGTGCCCCACACAAAGAGCTGCCCCTGCTTCTGGGCCAGGGACTGCGGCGCGTCCCAGTCCTCGGCGCTCATGTAGCGGCCGAAGCCCAGGATCTTGCTCCCGTAGACCGCCGGGAAGATCGGCACCAGGCCGTCGCCGAGCGAGTTGCACATCAGGTAGGTGTCGAAGAAGCGGGCGTAGGCCTCGGCGTTAGACTCGGTCGTCAGCATCTTCTCGGGACTGACCCCGGCGATGTCCTCCTGCAGTCGCCCGAGAAGCTGCCAGTAGCCGTCCACCCACCAGTGGCCCCCGGCCAGCGGGTGCCCGTGGTCGCGATCGTAGCACAGCCTCGGGCGGGCGGCGGCGATCTGATCCATGTACACCCCATCCACGCCCACATCGGTCATCAGGCGCATCACGATCTCATGCAGCGTGTCGCGCCAGAACTGGGTGTGGATGCACATCGGCGTGAGCTCCTCGCCGGAGCCGTAGACCTCAATGTAGGGCTCGCCCTCCCGGTTGCGGGTGCAGTACTGATGGGCGGTCTCCTGGAAGCTCTCGGTGTCGGTGTCCCACAGCCTACCGTTGATGTAGGGCACGATGCGCACCCCGGCCTCCTGCAGCTCCGCCACGCCCTCGCGGATGCCCTCCTTGGTGGGGAAGTAGTGCGGGTAGTCATTGTCGAAGGGGATCTGGTGCCAGTTGTACCAGTGCACGGCCACGGGCAGGCCCATATACTCCGCGAAGGCTTTGGCCTGGCCCACCACATCGTCCGGGCCGCCGCCGTCGAGGATCCAGGCGGCGATGTCGCTGAGCCACGCCGGCCGGTCGTCGCGACCGTAGTCCGCATCGCCAACCGGCCACCACCGGGCGTTCTCCTGCAGCCACGTGCGGTACATCTGCGTGGCCGGATACCAGCCGCCGTCCACGCGAGCGATGACGACCTCACCGGAGGTCGAGAAGTCGTTCCCGGCGATGGAGGCGTTGGGCGCCGGCACCTCCACGCTCATCGCCACGCCGCCGTCCGCCCCTCCGCCGGTGACCATCTCCCTGGTGGAGGCACGGGCGTCGTGGGCGGCCAGATACAGCCCGCCGAGGGGGTCGGTGACCACCAGCAGGGGCAGGGCGCAGGAGCCGGAGGGGTAGTAGCCGCGGTAGCGGGGGCCGGCCGCAGCCGGGTTCTCGAAGCCGCGGCCGAAGCCGTGCGGGACGTAGAGCATGTCGTCCGCTCCATCGCCCAGCGGCCCTGCGGACAGCACCGGCATCGCCACCCGGTCGATGCTCCAGGGGCCTGCATTCCCGACGTCGATGCGCCAGCGGGAGGCGCCCCCGGAGATGTCACAGGTGACCTCCGCCCTCATGTCCCCGGCGGGCAGGTCCAGCGGCGAGGCGAAGGTCGCCATGATGGTGCCCTCGTCACCCACGCTCGAGGCCTGCGCCGTCCACTCGCCCCATCCGCTGGAGGAGCCGACCTCGGTGGCCTCGCCCTCCCGGTCGCTCAGCGTCAGGCGGAAGATGTCGCAGGGGCCCGCCAGCATCTCCCGGCGGGTGACCATGTCGTAGAGGCTCACCAGCTCCACGCCGGCGTCGGTGAGCAGGATCCCCACCCCGAGCTGTCCGTCGCCGGCCAGCAGCAGCCTGCCGCCGGGCAGCTCAGGCACGTGCTGGTAGGCGCGGCCGGCGTCCACCGCCTGGGCCAGCGTGCGAGCCGCCTGCAGCAGTTGCGCCTGCGGCGCCCCCGCCACCGCCGCGCTCTCGATCAGAGACAGCCGCCAGGTGACCTGGGGGTTCGCCGCCTCGCCGCGGGCGACAAGCGTCGAACGCAGCTCGTCCATCGCCTCGGCCAGCCCCTGGGTCATCAGCCACGCTCTGCCGGCCGAGACGCCCTCCGCCGCCAGCGCGTCGAGCGTCTGAAGCGCCCCCGGATCGGACGCTGCGTAGACCCACCGGCTCAGCTCGGCGGAGGTGTCAGACCATGACTGCCAGGGCCCGTGCAGGTAGCGGCCGTAGCCGCCCAGGCCGTCGTGGACGATGACCGAGCCCAGGATGCCGACGGTCTGGCCCTCATCGGTCAGCAGCGCGCCCCACTCCCCGCCCCGTTCGCCCTCGGCGTCGTCATCGAACGCCTGCACCTGAGCTGGATCATTGATCGCGAAGCTCTCGAAGACCGGCTCCTCATGGTGAAGCTCCAGCAGGTGCAGCTCCTCCCACGCGAAGCTCTGATCCTGGCGAACGTGGGCCTCCACCTGGAAGATTGGCAGCCCGGCCCAGTAGCGAACGGTGTAGGTCGCTCGCGGAGATGCCTCCGGCGCCTCGCCGCCCTCACGCAGATACCGGGCCGCGACCCGGACCTCGGCGTAGAGCGGTCCATCGGACACAAGCTGCATCTCCGGCTCGGGATCATGGCGCAGGGAGAAGCCGCCCAGGCCGTCCTTGTCGTAGACCCGGTCGTTGAGTGTGGGCTGGAAGCTGAGCCCGGGCAGCTCGATGGTCGAGAGCAGGCCGGCGTTGACCGCGGGGTCGTGGACGATGCTGTACGCCACGTTCTCCACGCGGATGACGTCGCCCCGTCGAGCGGCGGAGAGTCCGTCCGGCGCCTCCGGCGGCGTCCCCGGCGGGTTCCGCAGCCAGACGCGGATCTCACGCTCCCCTGGGGGATCGGCGGGCAGCAGCGCGGCGATCTGGACCCTCCCGTCGGGGAGGGCGTTCACCTGCGCCGGCACCGGGCGATTCCGAGCCGGCTCATCGGCGTAGAGCATCCCCTGCGGCAGCTCATCGAGGCCCGTGGCCTGGCGCAGGCCACCGGCGTCGGTCTGCACCAGCAGGGGGACGCGTTCGAGTGGTGTCTCCGGCGCATGAGCACGGATGAGCACGAAGTCGTCGGCGAGGGCAGTCGTGGCTGTCAGCGCGAGCAGCAGACAGGCGATCTCGAAGCGGAGCATTGCCACACCTCCAGCGACGATGGTGCTGCCTGGGGCATGATAGCGCAATGCGCGGCGGGTGTCACGTCGCGACCCACGACGACCCACGCGGTGGGTGCCACGTGCACGGGTGCGGTTCGCCGTCGCTGTCGTTATCTGCCGTTGCGAGCCTCACCCCCCTGCCCGACTACGTCGGGCATCCCCCCTCTCCGTTCCGGACGAGGGGGGCCAACGGCAGGCCGGACGGTGGTCCGGCCGGAGACCGCGCAGCGGTCTCAGTGAGACTGCCATGCAGTCTGCCGCGAGCGTGCGGTCGCGTAACGCCAGCCGCTGCCGACCGCCGCCGTTCCACGTTTCCGCCATGGTCGCAAGCTGAAGGCCCGCTCGATGGGCGCTACGAGCACTCGCAGGGGGCGGGGACTACGCTTGTCCGGGGCTTTGCGCTGTGCTATACTTCGGCTGCAGCCGCTCGGAAGATGGGGTCACCAACTCACGCAGGGAGGGCCATACAATGCCTCTGACCGGCAATGCGATCATCGGCCAGTCCGGTGGTCCAACCATCGTCATCAACGCCAGCCTGGTCGGTGCGATTCAGGCGGCCTGGGACCTTGACGAGATCGAGCACTTCTACGGCGCGCTCCACGGCATGGATGGCGTGCTCAACGAGGACCTGTGCGACCTGTTCCGCGAGGACCCCGACCTGGTGGAGGAGATGCGGCTTGTGCCCTCCGCCGGCCTGGGCACCTGTCGGCTCAAGCCCACCGACGAGGACCTCGAGCGCGCCATGGAGGTCTTCAAGGCCCACAATGTGCGCTACTTCTTCTACACCGGCGGCGATGACTCCCAGCTGTGCTGCCACAGAGTATCGGAGCTGGCCAAGAGCAGCGACTGGGACATGCACGTCGTCGGCATCCCGAAGACCATCGACAACAACCTGGTAGTGACCGACTGCTCCCCCGGCTTCGGCTCCGCCGCCCGCTACGCCGCCACCTGCTGCCAGTACGTCGGCCGCGACGCGGAGGCCTTCGGCACGCTGGAGGTGGTGGAAGTCATGGGGCGGTACGAGGGCTGGCTGACCGGTGCCACCGCCGCGGCACGTCCCGAGCCGGACGCGCCACCGCATCTGGTATACCTGCCCGAGGTGCAGGTCACCCGCCAGCAGCTCATCGATGACGTGCAGAGGACGTATGACGAGTACGGCTACTGCGTGGTCGCGGCCTCCGAGGGCTTCGCCTTCAAGGGCGAGGATCAGGCGACCACCTCCGACAAGGTGGACGAGTTCGGTCACTCCAGGCTCGGCGGCGTGGCGCAGTGGCTGGGCGAGGTGCTGGAGGAGGCCATCGGCGTTCGCGCCCGGTTCGACAGGCTGGGCAACCTACAGCGGTGCTTCGCCGCGACGGCCAGCCAGGTGGACCTGGACCAGGCCTACGCCGTGGGCCGCACCGCCGTGGAGTGGGCCGTTGAGGGCCAGACCGACATCATGGTCACCATCGAGCGCGAGAACGACGACCCCTACCAGTGGGAGGTCGGCGCCACCTCGCTGATGAGCGTCGCCGGCGAGTCCAAGGCGGTGCCACGCGAGTGGATCAACGACGAGGGCAACGACGTCACGGAGGAGTTCATCACCTACTGCAAGCCGCTGCTGGTCGGGCGCGCCTGCGAGCTGGACCCGGGCTTCACCAGCTTCCCGCGCTTCCACAAGCACACCATCGAGAAGAAGCTGGAGCCCTACGAGCGCGAGTAACCGCAGCCGGAGCGAGTGCGAGGGCGAGCCGCCGGCCTGCGCGCCGGCGGCTCGGTGCGCGTCTGGGTCGTAACGCAGGCGTTCGTCCAGCCTGCGGTCGTGGCAGGCAGAATGCTCGCCCCGGGGCCGGGAACGCCCACTACAACGCCAGGACGCGCTCGTCGTTCTCCTGCTCGGCCATGAGCGCCTCGACCTCGGCACGCGTGGGGAGGCTGGGCTGGGCCCCAAAGCGTGCGGCGGCCATGGCGCCGGCGGCGTTCGCGAAGGCGATGGCCTCCTCGACCGGCGAGCCCTCCGCCAGACGCGTCCCCAGCGCCCCCGCGAAGGCGTCGCCCGCGCCGGTGGTGTCCATCACGTCCACGACATAGCCGCGGACGATGCGCGCGCCATCGTCATCGACTACCAGCGCTCCGCGTGCTCCCAGCTTGATGATGGCCGTCCGCACACCGCGGTGCCGGAGCCACTCGGCGGCGCCGACGGCGGCCTGGTCGTCCTGCACCGGCTCGCCGGCGATGACCTCAGCCTCCGTCTCGTTGGGGCAGGCCACGGTGGTATGCGGCCACATGGGGTCGAGATCGCCGCGCACCGGCGTCGGATCAAAGAGCACGCTCGTGCCCGCGCGGTCGGCAATCTCCATCCCGCGCAGCACCGACTCCAGCGGCACTCCGAGCTGCACCAGCAGCATGTCGGCTGCCTCGATGGCCTCGGCGGAGCGCTCCACCTCCTCCGGGCTGACCTGCAGGTTCGCGCCCATGCAGGAGAGGATGGCGTTCTCACCGCTGGGTGAGAGGGCGATGAAGGCCGAGCCGGTATGGGCGTCGGGATCGGTGGTGATGAACCGGGTGTCGATGCCTTCGCGCTCCAGGTTCTCGCGGAGCTGCGGGCCGAAGACGTCCTCGCCCACGCGGCCGATGACGGTGACGTCGGCGCCCACGCGCGCGGCGGTGACGGCCTGGTTGGCGCACTTGCCGCCCGGCACCAGCTTGAGGTCGCTGCCCATCAGCGTCTCGCCCGGGCGGGGCATGCGCTCGCAGCGCATCACGAAGTCGATGTTGATGTTCCCGAGGACAGTGATCCTTGCGGCCACCGGTCGCCTCCTACAGCGGCAGGTCCTTGTAGACGTAGTGCAGGCCGATGACGGCGCGGTCGAGGTCCACCATGGCGGCGAAGAGGATCGTGTCCTCGGCGATGACGTCGGAGAGGTCGTAGGCCACTCCGGCGTTGGGGTTGAAACCGTCGTACTCGGCCATGACCGTGAGCTTCTCCGCGGCGCGCCAGGAGAGGCCGCCGACGGCGGTGGAGTTGAAGCGCCCCCACCCCAGGCCCAGAGTGACGTAGAGCGGACGCTCAGCGACCCCGAACTGCCGCGTGGCGACCACGTAGGGGGAATCGGTGTCGTGCAGGTCCGTTGGCGCCCCGAGATAGCGGCTGCGGTTCTCGAAGATGTCCTGAAGCCCCACTGCGACCGCGGGCTGACTCCGGCCCTCAGGAAGGATCTGCTGCTGCACGTTCTGGGCGGGCTCGTAGTCGCGGCTTGTCGGCATCTCGGCGACGTAGAGGCCGTGGCCGGACCTGCCGAACCCCAGGCCGATGACCGCCGTGCCGTTGGCGCCAGCGCCGCCGGTGCTCAGCACTGGACTGGAGTCGTAGCTGGCGGAGGATCCGCCGACGATGAGGCCGCGGTGAGGCGTGTAGGCCACCGGCACGTTGATCTGCATGGCGCCGTCGAAGCCGGGCATGCCGTCAGGGGTCACGCCCCAGCCGCCCCCTGGCAGCGCCGAGGTGTAGCGGAACTCGGGGAACTCCCTGAACTCATCGCACGCGGTGGCGACTGACACCAACCCGACGACACAGATGAGGATGACCGGCAATCGGGCACGCATGAGCGGTCCCTCCCTGATCGGCGAAGCCTTCCGGGATGCTCGACGAGGCAGCTTTCCGCGCCGGCCCCCGGGGACCTCCATGCTCAGAGCAGATCGGCCTCTTCCGGAGGATAGTCCGCCGTCGCGGAGAGGCGCAGGGCCTCGAATGCGCGCTCCTCCAGCCGGAGCAAGGCGCGGAGGCGTTCCACCCAAGCTTCCCGGCCCCCGGCGGTCTCCAGCGCGGCCATCACCTCCGGGGAGTGTGTGGCGCCCCGCGCCTCCAGGCCCTCGACGACGCGGCGATGGAGCTCGGCTGCGCGCCGCAGCCACGCACCGGGGATGGGCTCCTCCAGCTCCGCCAGGCTCTCCAGGAAGCCCGCGGAGGCGGCACGTGCGTCAGCCAGCAGTTCCACGGCCACTTCGTGCTCCGGGCCCGGAGCCGCCTCCAGACCCTCCACCGCGGCGATCCACACCCGGTAGCGCTCTCGGCCGCTCTCCTCCCACCCGCGGTGGCCGGCCTGCACTGCAGCGGTCAGGGCCGCGCGCCCGCGCGCCGACGGGGAGTCGGGCAGTGCGATCATCAGCTTCACGGTCGGCGGCCAGGCCTCGTACCGCTCCCGAGGGGCGTCCAGTAGGCAATGGCCCAGCAGGCGGTCGCTGGCGGCGTCATAGCCGCAGATGATGCTCCAGCTCTCCTTGACCGAGCCCCAGCCGAGGGCAGGACAGGGCACTCCCGCGTCAACCGCCTCCTGGCCCAGCCGCATGGCGTGGTGCGGCGATTCGACCTCGTGCAGCCGTACACCACCGGCGATGGCGGCATCGAGCCCTGCCACCGCCGCCGCGATCTCCTCACGTGAGAGGCCGGCGCTGTCCGGCCACGGCGGGACGCGGAACGCCAGCCCGGTCATGCCCATGACGGCGTCATAGCCCAGCCGCAGGCCGGCCTCCGCGAGCGCGATATCCAGGACCTGAGCCAGGCTGTGCGCCCGCCCCACGTCCCGCAGCGGACCCGCAATGCCGCTGAGGACGGTCGGCCCGTCTCCACTGGTGACCTGCAGTCTCCGTGCAGTCATATGGCTCCTCGGAGGCCGGGGCTTCGCCACTAGGGGCCCCGACTCCTGCCGCTGCTGCAAGAGCCCTCAGCGTGGGGTGCGACAGCCGAGTGTTCGCGAAATGCACCTGGTCAGGTCCTTACGACAAACGGCCGGCGGGTCTGAAGCCCC
>JBNGDZ010000073.1:3607-13792 GCA_049975765.1 Armatimonadota bacterium | reverse complement strand
GGCCAAGGACTATCGCCGCCGGAGGCGAAAAGTCCCACGAGTTCGGCACCTGAGATTACGTGTTGGAGGCGTTGAGAAGGAGCAGTCGAGATGAGCCAGGGGATCAGATACTCAGTTTTCAGCAAGCCCTGGAAGCAGATGCGCCTGCAGGACCTGGCCCGCCACATCGCGGAGCTGGGATTCACCGGCGTGGAGCTGCCAGTCCGCCCCGACTTCCAGGTCGAGCCCCGGGACGTGAGCGACGGGCTTCCCGAGGCCGCGCGCATCTTCGCCGACCACGGCGTCAGCATCGAGAGCGTTGCCGGCCCGACTGACGAGCCCACGATCGCAGCCTGCGCCGAGGCCGGCGTGCCCATCATCCGCATCTGCCTGCCCATCGGCGAGGACGGCTACCTGGCCTCCGAGCAGCGATACAGGTCCCAGTTCGAGGAGCTTGTCCCGGTGCTGGATCAGCATGGCGTAGCGGTGGGTATCCAGAACCACTGCAGCAACCAGGTGGGGAGCGCGCTCGGCGTCATGAACATCATCGGCGACTTCTCGCCAGATCACTTCTGCGCGGTCTGGGATCCCGCGCACAACGCCCTGGCCGGGGAGATTCCTGAGCAGGCCATCGACATCTTCTGGTCGCACCTGCGAATGGTCAACCTCAAGAACCCCATGTGGATGCGCGAGAACGGCCCCGAGGCGGCGGTTGCGCAGTGGCGAATGTATTGGACCAGCGGCAGGCAGGGCATCGCCTCGTGGCCCAAGGTGGTGGAACTGCTGCAGGAGCGCGGCTGGGAGGGGCCTGTCTGCCTCACCGCCGAGTACAGCGACAGGGACTCGGTGGATCGGCTGGTCGCGGACGACCTCGCCTTTGCGAAGCTCCTCTTCGGCGTCTGACGACGCTCCGTGGACAGATGGCGTGCGCCTCTCAGGCGAACCCAGCCGCGGCGTCCACTACGCCGATGTCGAAAAAAAACTGCCGTCGCACGGCTGACGTGAAGGCTAAGGCAGCACATCGGAGGAGCAACTGTGGAGCAGACCCTCATCATCATCAAGCCCGACGCCATACAGCGCGGGCTGGCGGGAGAGGTGCTCTCGCGCTTCGAGCGGGCGGGCTTCGAGATCGTGCAGATGCGCTTCGATCGTCTCTCGGAGGCGGAGGCCAGGCGGTTCTACGCCGAGCACGAAGGGCAGCCCCACTTCGCGCGGCTGATCGCCTACATGACCTCAGCCCCGTCCTGCTTCGCGCATCTGGCGCGAAAGGCCGCCGTGGCTCACGCGCGGATGCTGGTGGGCCCCACCGATCCGGCGAACGCGCCGCCGGGCAGTATCCGTGGGGACCTCGGCCTGGACCTGCCGCGCAACTCTGTACATGCAGCAGACTCCCCAGAGTCGGCCGCACGGGAGCTCGGACTGATTTTCGGCGATACCGAGTGAGATCGAACCGTGCGGATCCTGCCGCTGTTGGGTCCGAGGGGGCGCCCGGGGCGGATCAGCCGTCTCCTCGGAGCTTCTCGGCTGTCTGCTGGGCGGTGTCCTGCACACTGGTCCCGAGGGTCCGCCAGGCGATGAAGGCCCCCATAACAACAAGGGTGACGAGCAGGGCATACTCTACGCTGGAGAGGCCGTCCTCATCGCGGGCGAGGTCAACGAGGTCCTGCCACATGGTGCGTCACTCCATCCGCGCTGGGCCCTGTAACAGACGCCACAGACCTCCGCGTCGTGGCGTCGAGCCCACTGCTGCGACGTAGTGGTGCGGTGCGCGCGTACCCGCAGGTAGTATAGTCCGCCGCCTGCCCGCCGTCAACTCGATTCCGCGCGGTTCTCGCGGCTGGGGCAAAGCAGAGGCCCCCTCGCTGCTGACAGGTACGGGCCGGGTCGCTGTCGCGCGAGCCCATCCTCGGCATGAGTGCGGCTTTCAGCTCGACAACAGCAGGGCGCGCATGGAGGACGACCGTGCATTACGGACAGGAGCGCGCGTGGGGTCTCTCGGCACCGGGATCGGAGGGCCGCCCGATCAGCCCAGCTCACCGAGGTGGTCGAGGCAGATAGCGGTGGCGACTACGGCAGCGGTCTCAGTGCGCAGAATACGCGGTCCCATGGTCACGAGGGAGATGCCCGCGTCGCGTGCCGCCGCCTCCTCCGCCAAGTCAAAGCCGCTCTCGGGCCCCACGAAGAGCGCGACGCCGTCCGGGCGCCCCGCCTCGGCCAGGTCGCGCGCCGCCCGGCCCAGCGACGGTGCCTCGGTACCTGCCAGCCCGGCGGAAGGCATCAGCCCCGGCAGACCCGACGCTCGGAAGTGCTCCAGGGCGTCCTGCCAGGACACCGCCCGAACGATCTGGGGGATTGCAGTTCGGCCGCACTGCCTCGCAGCCTCACGCACGATCCGCGACCAGCGCTCGTGCTTGCGCTCCAGCGCGCTCTCATCGAGTCTGATGACCGACCGCGCAGACAGTACGGGGACGAACTCGACCGCGCCGAGCTCGGTGCACATGCGCAGCGACGTCTCGTAGCGCGAGGCGCGAGGCAGGCCGTGATAGAGATGAATGGGCACGCCCGGCTCGGTCTGCGGCTGCCGGCGGGGGCCGAGCTTGGCCAGGATGCGATCGTCCTCGACACCCTCGATGGTCGCGTCGCGCTCAGCGCCGCGCTCATCGACCACGACGAACTCATCGCCCGGGGCCATGCGCAGAACATTCAGGAGATGATGCGCGTCGGGGCCGCGGACGGTGGCGCGATCGCCGCGTATGTGCTGGTGATCGAGGAAGATGCGCGTCATGCGCGGCTCACCCCGCTGTCATGCACACGTATCCCACCCAGTCGCCGCTGATGCGCGGGACAACGCCCGCAAAGCGCGCTGACCGTAGGGCCTGCAGCACCTCGTCCTCGCGGCTGAGAGGGACGCCGGTGCAGATATAGACGCCTCCGGCCTGCAGGATTCGCGCCGCGGCCGGCGCCTCTCGGGTAACCACTGCCGGGGCGATGTTCGCCACGATCATGTCCCACCCCGGCTCCAGGCCCGAAAGGCCTTCCGCCTGGCGCACGGTGACGCGGTCGGAGACCTCGTTGCGCCGAAGGTTCTCCCTCGCCACCGCTGCAGCGGAGGCATCACACTCCAGGGCCAGCACCTCGCTCGCCCCGAGCTTCGCCGCGGCGATGGCCAGGATGCCAGCGCCCGTCCCCAGGTCGATGACGCGGTCGCCCCTGCGCACGCGCGCCTGGAGCTCGATGAGGCAGATGCGGGTGGTGGGGTGCAGGCCGGTGCCGAAGGCCAGCCCGGGGTCGAGCTCGACGAGCAGATCCTCGTCTCGAGGCGGCAGCGACGACGTCGGCCACGGCTCCCAGGTGGGCTTGATCACGATGCGCCCGATCCGCACCGGGCGGTGCTGGGCCCGGAAGGTCTCGATCCAATCGCGCTCCGACACGGTCTGGGCCCGCAGCTGCAGCGGGCGCGGCAGAATCTCCTGCGGGATGGCCGCGAGGGCATTGGACACGGCCTCCTCGGCCTCCTGTGCCGCGTCACCCTCGGCGGCGAGACGGGGGCCGAGCCATGCGCTGAGGCGAACGGGGTCAGTGCCCTCAGAGACAAGACCGTTGGGCGAGAGGGGCAGTAGCGCTGAGCTTGCGGCGTCCTCGGCGTGCTTGGGACACTCAACGGTGACGCGAATCCAGATACGCTCATCGGCGGGAGCGCCCATCTCAGCCCTCCCCGCCGATCACCCTACGTATGCGGTCGAAGAGTCCCTCGTGCTCGGGCGGCTGCAGCTCCTCGCCCCGGCGGAGCGCGAACTCCATGAGCAGCCGCCTCTCCTCGTCACTCAGGTCCTTCGGGGTAGTGACGTGCAGATTCACGACCTGCCGGCCACGGGTACCACCGTGAAGAGGAGGCAGGCCCTGTCCCTGCAGCTCGATGGTCTGTCCGCTCTGGGTGCCGGGGCGGATGGTGATCTGGGTCTCGCCATCAATGGTGGGGACCGTGACGGTATCGCCCAGCGCCGCCTGCGCGAAGGAGATGTCCAGGTCCATGATGAGGTCACGCCCCCGCCTGCGGAAGGCGGGATGGGGCTGGACGCGGACGGTGACGTAGAGGTCGCCGGGGATGCCCCCGCCCTCGGGGACGTCGCCGTGTCCGGCCATGCGGATACGCTGACCGTCCTCGATGCCCGGCGGCACGGTGACCAGGACCCTCTGCGTCGTCCGAGTCACGCCGCGTCCGTTGCACTCGCTGCACGGCTCGGTGATGATGGTGCCGCGGCCGGAGCAGTGGGGACAGGTGGTGGTGGTTGCCATGACGCCCAGCAGCGTAGCCCGCTGCTGAGCCACGAAGCCTCGCCCCCCGCAGGTCGTGCATGTCTGCGGCCTGCTGCCCTCGGCGGCGCCGCTTCCGTCGCAGCGATCGCACTCCGCCTGCCGGGTGACCTCCAGGTCGGCCTCGAAGCCCTCCACGACGCCCTGCAGGTCGAGGGTCACCTCGTAGTGCAGGTCGGCGCCTTGGTTCTGCGCCTGCGCCCCGAACGGGGAACCCATGCCCCCGAACATGCGGTCAAAGAGGTCGAAGATGTTGGTGACGTCGCCGCCCGACACCGGGACCTCGTCCCCGTAGCGGTCGTAGCGCCGGCGCTTCTGGGGATCGGAGAGTACGGCGTAGGCCTTGCTGATCTCCTTGAAGCGCTCCTCCGCGCCGTCATCCTTGCACACGTCCGGGTGGTATCGCCGGGCGAGGCGACGGTAGGCGCGCTTGATCTCCTGTTGGGAGCAGTCGCGGCTGACACCGAGCACCTGATAGTAGTCCTGATGGCTCACGACTTCCGGGGCCCTCCTGCTCAATCCCTAACTACATCTCGACCTCGGGCTCTTCCTCGTCGGCGACCTCATCCTCAGGCTCCGGCTCGTCATCGGGCACATCCTGGCCGACGTCCTCGTCGGCGGCGATGCCGAAGAGGTCGCCGCCGAGGAGGTCCTCCTCCGTGATGCGCGGCTCCTCAGCGCGGGCGACCGGCTTCACCTCCGGCTCGTCTCCCGGCTCGCCGAGCTCCTTGACGAGCACCTTGCCGGCGGCGATCTCCGCCAACGCGACGGTCAGGAAGTTGTTGGACTGGACCTTGACCAGCGGCACCGCGCCCTGCTTGAGCTGGCGGGCCCGCTTTGCGGCGGCGACAACCAGGGGGTACCGCCCGCCGAGGCGGTCGGACAGCTTCTCAATGGAGAAGGTCTCCACTTCGCAGACTCCTCCCGTTACACGACGGATGCCTCCCGCGGCCGGAGCCGCGTGCGAGCCTGACTGAGGGTACACCAACACGGCCCGCTCCAGACAGGTCAGTAGAGCGGGCAAGTGGACGGCTCCCCTCCTTCGCCGATAGTATACGGCGCTCGCCGCGGGTTGTCAAATGCCTCAGCGCGGCGATGCGAGAGCAGCCGAACAGCGGCCCTCACCACGCAGAGATGCGCCGGCCAGAGGCCGGAGGCCTTGACACCGCCTCTCCGAGAGGTATACTCTCCACTGGGCCGCCGGTATCCGCGCCCGGCCACAGGGAAGTCCCATTGCAGATGATCGTCATAGAAGCCATCGACCTCACCAAGCGCTTCGGCGGGCCACAGGCCACGCCTGTGCTGGACGGCATCAACCTCAGCATTGAGGCCGGAGAGGTCTTCGGCTATCTCGGGCCCAACGGTGCCGGCAAGACCACCACGATCCGCGTGCTCCTCGGGCTGCTGCGCCCCACGAGCGGCACTGTGCGTATCTTCGGTGCGGAGCCGGAGAAGCGGGATGCGGCACGGTCGCGGCTGGGTGTGCTGCTCGAGAACAGCGGTCTGGACGACCGCATGACCGCCTACCAGAGCCTGGACTACCACGCTCGTCTGTATGGCGTCACCAACCGCCAGCGCCGCATCGAGCACCTGCTCGACTTCGTGGGGCTGCTGGACGAGCGAGATGCCAGAGTGGGCACATTCTCCACCGGGATGAAGCGCAAGCTCGGGCTCGCCCGGTCCATCGTTCACGATCCGGAGATTCTCTTCCTCGACGAGCCGTCTGCGGGGCTGGACCCCGAGGCGCAGCGCATGGTCCGGGAGCTGCTCCAGGAGCTGGCACACACCCGCAACATCACGGTGTTCATCAACTCCCACCACCTGGACGAGGTCCAGCGGCTGTGCAGCCGCATCGCCATCCTGCACCTGGGGCGCATCCGGGCCTGTGACAGCGTGGAGAACCTGCGCCAGGACGCCAGGGACGAGCGCGTGGTGGTACGCCTCGCCGACGCCCGGCAGGCCCGAGAGGCGCAGCGCGTACTGACTGATCCCGGCCGGCTGGACGAGGTCTCAATCGACGGCGAGCAGGTGATGGCGGCGGGCAACGGCATGAGGACGCCGGAGATCGTGGCGGCTCTTGTGCATGCCGGCCTGGAGATCGAGGAGGTCGCCCGTCCGCTGCGGTCGCTGGAGGACGTCTACTTCGAGATCGTGGGCGACGAGGCGGTGGCGGGATGACGCAGTTCCAGCAGGTCCTGACCATCGCCCATAAGGAGCTGCGCGAGATCGCCACCAACCGTGGCCTGTTGTTCTCAGGCATCTTCTTCACAGCGTGGTTCAGCGTCATGACCGGTCTGGGGGTAGGGGGCGATCAGATCACGCGGCAGGCCCAGCTCAACAACACGCTCTTCTACATGGGAGCGCTCATCGGCCTCTTCGTCGGCTACATCTACTCAGGGCAGACCTACCTGCGTGAGAAGCAGACCGGGATCGTGGAGACGCTGCTGTGCGCCCCGGTGTCACTGCGCTCCATCTGGATCGGGAAGGCCCTCGGAGTGGCGCTGCCGTCCTACATAATGTCGCTGCTGGCGGCCGTGCTGATCACGCTTATCGCCGGGCAGCGAGCCGCACAGACGCTGATGCCGGGCGCCACGGTGGTATTCCACCTCCTTGCGGTGGTGCCACTGTTCGTCGTGGCTGCGGTCTCCATGCTCGGCTTTGCCCAGCTCATGCTGGGCATGCGGGAGAACATGGTGGTGAACATGGTCACCATCATGGTGCTGTTCGGGGCGCTGGCGGGCACCCGCCTGATCGTCGAGAACGCGGAGTTCGTCACCTGGACGGCGGTGGCCGTGCTGGCCGGCTCCTCGCTGGTGCTGCTGCTGATCACCACGCTGCTGGGCCGCTACCTCAGCCGGGAGCGCATCGTCCGGACGATCTCCTGAACACGCCCGCCGCGATGCCGGGGGAGACGGCGCGGGCTGGTTTCGTCGGCCGTGACCGCCCCCTCAGGGCGGCCTCGTCACGCCCTCTGCCGTGGTGTTTGGGGAGGGGGGGCCGTCCCGGCCCGGCGGTGGCCGCGCGCCTCATCCCCGGCCCGGATCGGCCCTCCAGGCCGACAAAGACAGACGGCGCACGCACGGGAGTGTGCGTGCCACGGGGGCGACGCCGCTCGCCGCGCTACTTGGCGGGAAGGCCCTCGCTTCGCGCACGGCCGTCGTCCGGCGCCGTCCCCACCCGTAACCGCCAATCTCAGGCCGTGGCCTCCCAGACGGGTGGATTAACAGATCGCCGCCCGTGTGGTATTATCTGTGCCGCGGGCGCTCGGGATCGGTGTGGGCGGCCGCTCGTGTGTTACTGCCAGCGCCACACCGGCGCCAAGAGAGGGATGCTCGTGGCTTCGGAGATCGATGCCCTGGCCGCCGAGATCGAGCGGCGGCGGCCATTCGTTGACCGCATACGCGAGGAGATCGCCACAGTCATTGTCGGCCAGCACGAGATGGTGCACCGCCTGCTGGTGGCGCTGCTGGCCGACGGGCACGTGCTCGTTGAGGGCGTGCCCGGCCTGGCGAAGACGCTCACGGTGCGGACCCTGGCGCAGACCCTCGACACCGGCTTTCAGCGCCTGCAGTTCACCCCCGACCTGCTGCCGGCCGACATCATCGGCACCATGGTCTACGACGAGCGCGACCGCACCTTCTACGCCAAGAAGGGCCCCATCTTCGCGAACATGATCCTGGCCGATGAGATCAACCGCGCCCCGGCCAAGGTCCAGAGCGCGCTGCTTGAGGCCATGCAGGAGCGGCAGGTGACCATCGGGGAGCAGACCTTCAGCCTCCAGGAGCCCTTCCTGGTGATGGCCACGCAGAACCCCATCGAGCAGGAGGGGACCTATCCGCTGCCGGAGGCCCAGGTGGACCGTTTCATGCTCAAGCTCAAGGTGCTCTACCCGGGCAAGGAGGATGAGCTGCGCATCCTGCAGCGGTGGACGACCGGGGAGGTCCCCACGGCCCGGGCGGTGGCATCGGTCGATGAGCTGGCGGCGGCCCGGGAGCTTGTGGTGCGGCTCTACATCGACGAGCGCGTGCAGCGCTACATCGTGGACCTGGTGTGCGCCACGCGCGACCCGGGCGCCTACGACCTCCCCCGCCTGGAGCCGCTCATCGAGTACGGCTCCTCGCCGCGCGCCACCATCTACCTGACGCTGGCCGGGAAGGCGAACGCATTCCTGGAGGGTCGCGGCTACGTGACGCCTGATGACATCCGTGCCATCGGCATGGACGTGCTGCGCCACCGCATAATCGTCAGCTACGAGGCCGAGGCGGAGGAGATCACCTCCGAGGACGTGGTGCGTGCCATCTTCGAGCACGTGGAGGTGCCGTGAGTGCTGCGCGCGCGCGAGTCGGAGCGCGACGATGAGGCCCTGGCGCTCACGGCGAGGCTGCTGCGGCAGGTCCGGCGGCTGGAGATCCGGGCCCGCCACCTCGCCGAGGACCTGTTCGCCGGCAGCTACCGGTCGGTCTTCAAGGGCAGCGGCATCGAGTTCGCGGAGGTGCGGCGCTACTACCGGGGGGACTCGGTGAGCAACATTGACTGGAACGTGACCGCCCGGATGGGCTACCCGCACGTCAAGGAGCACGTTGACGAACGGCAGCTCACCGTTCTGCTGGCGGTGGATGTGAGCGGCTCGGTGGAGTACGGGAGCGTGGATCGCCGCAAGCAGGACGTGGCGGCGGAGGTGGCGGGGCTGCTGGCCTTCTCCGCGATCCGCAACAACGACAAGGTCGGGCTGACGATGTTCTCCGTGGACGTCGAGAAGTACATCCCGCCGGAGAGAGGTCGCCGGCAGGGCCTCAGGCTCATCCGCGAGATGCTCCATCACCGTCCACGCGGGCGCGGCACGAGCATCGCCGAGGCGCTGGAGTTCATCAGCCGGGTGCTCACGCGCCGTGCCATCGTCTTCCTGATCTCCGACTTTCACGATGAGGCCTATCAGCGGGCCATGTCCGTGGCCGCGCGGCGCCACGACCTCATCGCCGTGCGCCTGATCGACCCCCGCGAGCGCGACATCCCGCCGGCGGGGCTTGTGGAGCTGATCGACGCCGAGGCGGGCTCGCACGTGCTGCTGGACGCATCCGACTCGGAGTACCGCCGAGAGCTTGAGCGCGCTCTGCAGGCCAGGCGCGATGAGCAGGCTGGTGAGATGCGCCGCAGGGGCGTGGACCTGATCGACGTGCGCACCGACGGCACTACGGTGGACCCGCTGGTGGAGTTCTTCGAGCGGCGCAGGAGGCGGCTGCGGTGAGGCGCCACGCGGTATGGTGGCTGTTGGCTGCCGTGATGATGGCCGCTCTCCGGCCGCCTGCTGCTGCGGGGGAGGACGGGCCGGAGGTCAACATCTCCGTGGAGCCCGAGGAGGTGACCGTCGGGGATATCCTCACCGCCACAGTGCGGATTACCTGGCCGGAGGAGCTCAGCGTTGACCTGCCCGGCGCCGACGCGGACCTGGGCGACGCCGAGGTCAGGTCATCGACGCAGAGTACCGAGGAGCTGCCGGACGGGCGCCGGCGGGCGACGGTCAAGTATTCCCTGGTACTGTGGGAGGTGGGGGAGAGGACCGTAAAGGCCCCGCCGGTCACGTGGCGGTCCGGCGACGGTAAGCCGCACCAGGCAGAGCGGCCGGAGGCGACCGTAACCGTCCGCAGCGTGCTGCCGGAGGGCGCGAGCGACATCAGAGACATCCGCGGACCGAGGGAGATTCCGCTGCGCCCCGTCCACTACCTGCTGGCCGCGCTCCCGCTGCTGCTGCTGGGCGGCGCGATAGCGGGAGCTGTCGTACTGCTCAGGCGCAGGAGGGGCGAGGAGGCGCCCGAGGAGGAGGCCGCGCCTCCCCTGCCGCCGGCCCAGGAGGCGCTGCTGCAGGCATTGCGCGATGCCGGCAGCGAGGTGCAG